>JAYKJC010000352.1:0-4571 GCA_035285885.1 Leptolyngbyaceae cyanobacterium
CGCACTATCACCAAAGCAGCGATCGCCCAGACACCCTGGATATGGATTTTCTAACAGGTTCAGCCGAGATCACGTTGCGGGCGATCGCCCATCTACTCTCATGACAAGGACGAATGACAATGACGAAAACATACAACTCATGAGAGACGCAACGATTACTCAGCCCGTAGGGCTATATTACTTGCTCACCATACGCGATATCGGCTGCGGAGATAGGGTTGGCTTTGATGGCGTGCGATTAAGATTTTTGGAGTTGAGCAGTGATGCTTGATGAGTGGCTTCAAGAATATCGACATTGAGCCGATACCCAACATTCCGAACGGTTTGAATCAGGCTGGGCTGACGAGGATCAATCTCGATTTTTTTGCGCAGTGAAAGGACGTGAGTATCGACGGTGCGATGGTTATCAATGGCGTCGGGCCACGCTCGGTTTAATAGTTCTGAACGGCTCAACGGAATTCCGGCGGCTTGAGCCAGGACGTAGATTAAACTGAATTGTTGGGGGGTTAAGTCGATGTAATTTTCTTTGATACAGACTCGGCGATGCACAAGGTCGATTCTTAAATCGCCGTAATCGAGCGATGCAGGTGCCGTTGTTGAGCGGGAACGGCGTGAGAGTGCCTCAATTCGGGCGAGGAATTCTTGCATTCCAAAAGGCTTGGTCAAATAGTCATCTGCTCCTGCCTTGAGCCCCTCAACAATGTCAGCTTCTGTATCGCGGGCAGAAAGCATGATAATCAGCGTTTGCTGCTGTGTATGCAGCCACCGACAAAAGTCCAGACTATCTCCATCGGGCATGTCAGTGTCTAGCACAATAATAGTGGGCTGTCGATTCAAAAACGCATCTTTTGCCTGTCGGAGATCGGCAGACTGATGAACAAAGTAACCGGCTTGCTGGAGGTGCCATCCTAAGAGCGATCGCAAATGAGGATTCCCTTCGACGATTTCAACTGACACTGAAGTCACTGCTTTGTCCTACCCATTAAGTGATTGTGATTAGGTTAACAAAGCAATTGTCAAGGTTTTGTAACTGCTGTTACGCAGCTTTCAAGGGAATAACGGGAAGACTAGCGAATGTCTGAGCAGGATAAAAACTTCAATAGACATTAGCTCATTGCAACAATATGTATCAAAATACAACGAATTACAACTTAAAATTTCAGATTATAAGTATGCCTAGATGTCAAAATAGAGTTAGAAGGTTTCTCGTGCAGAGAGCTTAACCGTGACTTTAGGTCATTTTTAGTGGGTAGAGATGCATCGTGGATGATATTCTCTTCCGAGCATCATTTCATCTAGTGCATGGCCTGATTTTATATCTGTTAATAAGGGGTACCCTCAGCACTCATGCTTCGTGATAATCAAACGATCCGTCATTACCAGCGAATTACTGATGCCTTAACTGAGATGTGGCATCGAGGCTATCGGCTTGACGAGCAGCGTCAGTATCTTGATGGCTATCTTGCGGCATTGCGCAATACCAATGCATTGGAATCTTTCCTGATTCACCGACTCGAAGAAGAGGTGGTGCGATATATGTACGACCCATCGAACTTTGAAATGGTGCAACCTGAGCCCGATTACTATTGACGGAGTTGAGTCTGGATCACTGCGTAGCATTCTATTTGGCAGTCGAAACCTAGTAAAGATATTTAGGCGTGCAGGCTGAGCCTGCACGCCTAAATATCTTTACGTCTTGATCTTCACGTTGAGAGTTTTATATTTTGAGGACTACCTTTCTCCAAACCCCTCTAGGATTTTAGAGCGGTTTGCAACCAAAAACGGATGTGTGGGACGCACCGCGCCCCACACATCCGTTTTTGTGCTTAACGTAGGGGCAAATGCTATATGTGATGTAGAAGAAGGGCGATCGCCCTTCTTCTGTTACTCCTGATTCCTATCGAGACGATAAAACTCCTACCGCAGAAGCTCGGCCTGCGGCGTTGCTTAATCTGGGGATGAATTTGTGTGTGGGAGTCGCGCACCGCGCGACTCCCACACACAAATTCATCCCAAAAATCAGCAATCCCCGGCCTGCTACCTAAACAGAAGCCAAGTTATTGCAGGAGCATGGCAATGACCTTGCCCCTGCTTCAGGAATCGATGGAGTAGGAGAATGAGCTGTTGAGGATGGTCTAGGTCATCAACAGATCTATCACCGACTCTATTGATTAGAACCCGTTAGCGCTTGCTGGGTCTTCTTGCGGTCGAGCTTCAGCACTAAAACCCCCAGTGGAGGCAAACATAGATCAATCGAATAAGGCCGACTGTGGAACGCCCATTCGTCTGACCACTTGCCGCCCAGGTTGCCCATATTGCTGCCGCCATACTCTTTAGAGTCACTGTTAAATAGCTCTGTGAAGAAGCCATGCTCAGGCACGCCGACCCGGTAGTGGGCATGGGGCTGTGGCGTAAAGTTGCACACCACAACCAGATACTCATCTGGATCATCCTTGGCTCGACGAATAAAGGACACAACGCTGTGACGATTATCGTTACAGTCAATCCACTCGAAGCCTTCTTGGCTAAAGTCCTGGGTGTAAAGCGCAGGCTCGCTCTTGTAAAACCCGTTCACTCGGCTGAAGAAATGCTTGAGTTCTTGGTGGGGCTGATACTGGAGTAAATGCCACTCCAGGTCACTCCACACATTCCACTCACTCCACTGGCCAAACTCCATCCCCATGAACAGGGTTTTCTTACCGGGGTGAGTAAACATGTAGGTAAACAAACACCGAAGACTGGCAAATTTCTGCCACTCGTCTCCGTGCATCGTGCCAATCATCGGGCTTTTACCGTGGACGACTTCGTCGTGGGAGAGCGCCAGCATGAAATTCTCGCTGAAGGCATACCAGATGCTGAAGGTCACATTATTTTGATGGAACTGACGGAACCACGGGTCCATGTTGAAATAGTCCAGCATGTCGTGCATCCAGCCCATGTTCCACTTGAGGTTGAAGCCCAATCCCCCCACATAGGTCGGCCAGGACACCATCGGCCAGGACGTGGATTCTTCTGCAATGCTCAGCGTTCCGGGGTAGTAGCTAAAGATCAGGTGGTTCATTTGACGAAGGAAGTCGGCAGCTTCCACGTGCTCTCGCCCGCCATATTGGTTGGTAACCCACTCGCCATCTTTACGGAAGTAGTCGAGATAGAGCATGGAGGCTACCGCATCTACCCGAATGCCGTCAATGTGGTATTTGTCAAACCAGAAGAGGGCATTAGCCACAAGGAAATTTCGAACTTCGTTGCGGTTGTAGTTGAACACCAGCGTTCCCCACTCTTTGTGTTCGCCTTTGCGGGGATCGGCGTGTTCGTAGAGGTGGGTTCCGTCGAAGAAAGCGAGTCCATGACCGTCCTTCGGGAAGTGACCGGGGACCCAATCCACTAAGACTCCGATACCGTTGGCATGGCACTGATCCACAAAGTACATGAAATCTTCGGGGGTGCCAAAGCGAGAGGTCGCCGCATAATATCCGGTCACCTGATAGCCCCATGAGCCATCAAAGGGATGTTCGGCAATCGGCAGCAGTTCGACGTAGTTGAAGCCGAGTTCCTTGACGTAGGGAATAAGCTTTTCGGCCAGCTCTCGATAGGTTAAGAAGCGTCCCCCGATGTCATATTCTGACGGGTGAACGACGGGGAGGGGATTGCCATTCACATCCACGGCAGGTTGACTAGACGCGGCATGGAGCCATGAGCCGAGATGCACTTCGTACACGGAAATGGGCTGAGTTAGCGGATCGGTATGACGACGCTGCTCCATCCAGGCGTCATCGGCCCAGGTATAGGCGTCCAGGTCGGTGACAATTGACGCCGTTTTGGGACGCACCTCTTGCTGAAAACCGTATGGGTCAGACTTCTCATAGATGTGTCCGTCAATGTTTTTGACTTCATACTTGTAGTGCTCACCGTTGCCAATGCTGGGAATGAACAAGTCCCAGACGCCGTTGCCCATTCTCCGCATCTGGTGCTGGCGACCATCCCACGCGTTGAAGTCCCCCAGTACCGAGACATTTCGAGCGTTGGGTGCCCAGACTGCGAAGTAAACGCCTGTGACGCCGTTAATGGTCGTCGCGTGGGCTCCCAGCTTTTCATAGATGCGGTGATGGTTGCCTTCTGAGAAGAGATGGATGTCAAATTCGGTCAGCTTGGGCGATCGAAAGGCGTAGGGGTCGTAGGTGACTCGTTCGTAGTCGCCCTCTTTGATGCGGAGCTGGTAGTTGGAAAGTTCCTCAGCATCAGGGGTAAGTGCATCGAGCTTGCATTCAAAAAAGTTGGGGTGATGTGCCGACTGCATCGGATATTCTTTTCGGTCTTCAGGAAACACGACCCATGCTGCTTCAGCCTTGGGAAGATACGCTCTAACCACCCACGTTGCGGTTCCATTCTCTTGAATTTTATGAGGCCCTAACACCTCAAACGGATCCTGATGTTGATTCCAGACAATCCGATCAATCAGTTCTGGAGCAACGGTTATAGCCATAGAGATACCTACCTAAAATGCGCTTGCCTAAAGTCAAGTCTATAAAACGATTTTGTTTTCTTAGATACGCAAATTATGAAGAAGTTTT
>JAYKJC010000353.1:0-22578 GCA_035285885.1 Leptolyngbyaceae cyanobacterium
ACGTTCTGCCGAATGATGCAGAGCGTCAACAGCAGCTTGCATCCATTCAGGCCGATGTTGAAGCGTCGGGGAGTCAGTTCATGACCTTCCAGGAGACAGAAGAAGCAGAAGCCTTTGTCAGACATCAGGGCTGGATAGGGCAGTCCCGTTGAATGGCACTACATTCACTCGAATCATTCATAACGTAGGGTGGGCTCTGCCCACCTTACCCTATAGCCCAGATAGAATTACCGGTGGGCGATGCCCACCCTACGGAGATCAAAGGTTTCCTGCGAACTTCCCGTTTTGATGGGGAGCATCGCTGCAAAAACATGCATCCCGACAGATAACAGTCAAACCTTGCCTCGCCTAAGCTAGTTAGCTAGATGTAATTAGGACTTTCGTATGGCTCAAGGGCAACCAGATTTAACAGAAGAAGCGCTTAACCGGATGATGGAGTTGGGCATCTCCAGTCGGTTTGATGAAGTAGACGATCTGGTGGCAGACGTGCATTCCGATCCGTTGAAGCTGTTGCAGGGAGAATTGGAATCGGTCAATTTGAAAGGCAGAGGATTGACCATCAAGCAAGATCTGCGCACCGCCGACCTTTTTGTAAAAAGTAATGGCATTGCCATCGACCCCATGAAGGCGGCTCTAGGCGATATCGAGTTAACGCGTCCGACCCAGGCCAATATTGCTGTCATCCTCAAGGAAGCCGATATCGAGCGAGCGTTGAATAGTGACTATCTTGCGGAGAAGCTGAAAAAGCTGAAGTTCACGGTCGATGGTCGTTTAACCCGACTCCAGCCCAAACAGGTTTCGGTGCGCTTACCGGGAGAAGGGATAGTCGAACTGGCTGCTGATGTGATGCTGACGGATATTGGGAAGGGCGATCGCATCGCCTTTAGTGCGGTACCCAAACTCTTTTCTGACGGTCATCATATTCAGTTTGAGCAGGTAAAGGTAGATGCTGAATCGGCCTCGCAGTCTCTCACCGAAAGTCTGGTGAAAACCCTCAATCACCTGCTTGACCTCCGTAACTTTACCTTGAGTGGCATGGAACTTCAGATCCAGGAGATGGAACTCCAGGTGGGACAGATGCGCGTGGTCACGGCGGCACAGCTAGAGGAGTTTCCTGGTAGCTAGCCCCTCTTCTCATTGATGTTCACGGTGCATAAGAATCCTAAATGTCAACGGGTTGAACCGATGTTGAACAGTTCTGAAAATCGCATCAGGCAGGGCATATCACAGGATTCTGCCCTGCCGATTTCAATGGATAACGGGGTCTACTGCCGCACTTTCTCGCTTGAGGAACAGGCTACACACTACAATGCCAATGATGGCTAGCAAGGCCATCGGATAAAATACATAGTTGTAGGTGCCAAACAAATCACGGATACGTCCCGTCACTAATGTGCCAATCAACGCACCTACACCATAAGCGGTAAAGATGATGCCGTAATTTTGGGCATAGTGGTCGGGATCAAAGAAGTGCAGGGTGATCGTTGGAGCCATCGCTAGCCATCCCCCCAGGCAGAACCAAAACAGGCTGAACGCAATGAGGTATCCAGCAACCTGTCCCGCTTGCGCATGGATCATCACAATGCAAGCAATCAAGATCAGCACATAGGAAAAGATGGCGACATGCTGCGGTTTGAAGCGATCGCTCAACCACCCGAATAGTGGACGACTGACGCCATTAAAGATGGCAAACAACGAGACGCTACTGGCAGCCATCGTCGGGTTAATCTGAATGATTTCCTCCCCGACTGGACTGGAAATGCCAATCGCACTCAAGCCGACTAAAGTGGCGATCGCATAACAGATCCACAACCCATAAAACGATTGACTCTTAAATATGTTTTTAGGATAAGTTTGAAGTTTAATTTGATGAGCAGTTGCACAATCGCGCCGAGGATGCCAGTCCTTGGGCGGTAGCTTCATCGTTAGGGACAGGACGGCAATAATTGCAATAAAAGCCATGCCGAGAATACGTAAGGTAGGGGTCGCCGTGTAGGTACGAATGAGATGATTGGCAAGAGGAGCCGTAACAAACGGTGAAAGGCCAAAGCCGAGCACGGTCAACCCCACTGCCAATCCTTTTTTTTCAGGAAACCAGCGTGCGGCAACCACCATCGGAACCCCATACGCAATGCCAACTCCCACTCCAGCAATTACCCCATAGGTAAGAACTAAGACTCCAATTTGGTTGGCAAAGCTTGAAAGGATATAGCCCAATCCAACCACAACTCCACCGATGGCGGTGGTGAGGCGAGTGCCAATGCGAGGAATGTAAAACCCTGCGATTGGCATCGTTGCCGCATAGAACACCAAGGCGAAGGTAAATGGGAGAAGGCTTTGGGTCGCAGTAATGCTCAACTCTTTTTCTAACGGGGTTCTAAAAATGCTCCAGGAGTAGACCGTCCCTAAGCAGAGTAAGATCATCATCCCCAACGGGATCAACAACCATCGGCCTTGCTCTGCGGGTCGCCCCAAGACCTTGACCGGAGATACATTAGGAGGTGTTATGTCCATAGTTTTCCGAAAGAATTGAGAACTGAATCAAGCGTCGATAGAGCCGCAAAACTCTCTAGTACGCCCATTACCTATTAATCATATGCATCCTTGTGGGTTGGAGCGGGCCGTGACCACTCCAGCCCACACAGACGCCCTGATATAGGGAATTTGCGCGAATCCTAGGGTCTGTTTTAAAAGTTGTTTTTTCGTGCGCTTTGCGCACGAAAAAACAACCCTTTCAGCTAGTTTTAAGACACGCTCTAGATTAACTTAGTTTTTATGCTTCAGATTGTATAGCTTTACGCTTCCGTGTTCGGTCCTTCAAATGCTCTACAGCAGGGACGTACAGCTATATGCCCCGGCGAAAATGATTTCCCACGCCAGTCATCACAAATCTTAGCCATTTTATAGGCCAATCATAACCATGGGAAAACCTTTACTTAATCTATCCATGAAAGGGTAGACGTTGGAGTAATTCTTCTGGGGAGGTATAGGGAAATACCGTTTTCAACCCCTAACAGTCCAGGGTTTGTCTGAAAATCTTGATTGTCTGAAAGTCTTGATTGTCTGAAAGTCTTGATTGTCAGAGGGCTTGAAACCACACCCTGGGGTTGACAGACGTTGAACTGCTCAAGACTCCGACTAGAGTAGAGCCCTACCCATTTTCTCCTTCCCTGAGTAATTAACGTTAACCCTTACCATGTTAGAAAATGTCACAATTTAACCGCGTTTCATCGTTTATTGTCGCAAGTCAACTCGACCCCAACAGTAATACCGATCTACAAACTGCTGCTGAAATTGTTGCGGTTAGCACAGATGGCAATACGCTCATCTATTCCGACTCTCCCCAGGGACAAGTAGGATTTGTTGATATTACCAATCCCTCTGCACCTGTTGGACTGGGGGTGCTTGATGTTAATGGCGAACCCACCAGTGTTGCAGTATTAGATAATTTTGCCCTTGTTGCGGTTAACACGAGTCCCGACTTTGTGAATCCCTCTGGACAACTGCGGGCGATCGACATTGCGAGCCAGACTATTGTTCGATCTTTGGACATTGGCGGACAGCCTGACTCGATCGCCGTCAGTCCCGATGGTGATTACGCGGTCATCGCCATTGAGAACGAGAGAGACGAAGACCTGGGAGACGGTGGCATTCCTCAACAGCCCGCCGGGTTCGTCGTGATTGTCGATACCTCCAGCAGCAATCCAGCGAATTGGACAACGACACAGGTTGATCTCACAGGTCTGTCAGGTGTGACGGTTCCAGAAGATCCGGAACCGGAATTTGTGGACATCAGCAGTAACAATATCGCTGCGGTAACCCTTCAGGAAAACAATGCCATTGTTCTGATTGACCTGACAACGGGTAATGTGATCAACAGCTTTTCTGCTGGAACGGTCTCTCTCGCGAATATTGACACGGTCGAAGACGACATTATTAATCAGACCTCCGTACTTGCTGGCATTCCCCGTGAACCCGATGGGATTGCCTTCATCGGCACCGACTACATCGCCACTGCGGATGAGGGAGATCTGGATGGCGGCAGTCGTGGCTTCACCATTTTTGATCTCAATGGCAACGTTGTGTTCACCTCTGGCAGCGAGATGGATCAAATTGCTGCCAGAGTGGGTCACTATCCCGAGGGACGCTCTGAGAACAAAGGGAATGAACCGGAGAACATTGAGTTCGCGTCCTACGATGGCACGGATTACCTCTTCGTCAATTCTGAGCGCTCCAGTCTTGTCTTTGTCTACAACGTTGACGATCCAACCAATCCTGTTTTTCAACAAGTGCTTCCGGCGGGGGTTGGGCCTGAAGGCGGCAAAGCCATTCCAGGCCGAAATCTGCTGGTGGTTGCTTCAGAAGAGGATTCTCGTGAGGATGTGATTCGCTCTGTCATCAACATCTACGAATTTTCTGACGCTCCCGCTGCCTACCCTACGCTCCAGTCTGCCGATGGGAGTAATGGCCTACCGATTCCCTGGGGTGCGATGTCGGGCCTCTCGGCTGGCCCTGGCGATATTCTTTACGCCGTGGAAGACAGCTTCTACAAATCGAACCGTTTCTTCACGATCGATACGTCCACCACACCCGCGACCCTGACCAGCGCGACGACCATTAAAGATACCAATGGGGTATTTGCCGCAGTGCAGCCCTTCGGTGATTTCACTGCCGATGATCTGGATGCGCTGATCAACGATGACAACACCGTCAATATTGACCCCGAAGGGATTGCCGCTACCGATGATGGCTTCCTCTGGATTGCGTCTGAAGGTGCAGGCACCGTTGGTGAGGCATCTCGACCCATTGAAAGCCTCAACTTCCTGTTTAAGGTGAATGCAACGGATGGGGCGATCGCCGAAGTCGTCACTCTCCCCGATGAATTGAACAACATCCAGGTTCGCTTTGGTCTTGAGGGAGTTGCTTACGACAACGGACTCCTGGTGGCGGTGCTTCAGCGGGCATGGGGCACTGATCCCAATCCCCGTGTTCTGGTGTATGACACCAACACCTCCGAGTGGGTCGGAGATTACTTCTATCCCCTGGATGCGGTCGAGTCTCAAAATGGCGGTTGGGTTGGACTTTCCGACATTGCACCCCTGGGTGACGGTCGGTTCCTTGTGCTGGAGCGAGATAATCAGGGTGGCCCGGATGCTGCCGTCAAGCGGCTGTATACGATTCGGCTTTCGCCCACCTTGGAAGACGGCGATACCCTGGAGAAGACCTTTATTCGTGACCTGATTCCTGATTTTGTGGCTGCGGGTGGCTTGATGCCCGAGAAACTTGAGGGGCTTGCCGTAGACGAAAATGGCGTTTGGGTCATCAATGACAACGACGGTGTTAACGATAACAGTGGGGAGACGCAACTCCTCAACGTCGGTAACTTATTTGAGGGACAGAGGCTGAGAGGCACGAACCGTCAAGATCGATTGATTGGCGGATTCGGTGATGATCGGTTGATAGGCAGAGGAGGTAACGATCGCCTTCTGGGGAGAGACGGAGACGATACCTTAATCGGTGGTCGAGGACGCGATCGCCATCGGGGGGGTGAAGGAAATGACACCTTTGTCTTTAGACGCAATGACTTGCGCGATCGCCCAGACACAATCTTCGATTTTGAAGTGGGCAGCGATGTCATCAACTTGAGAGGGGTATTCAGAGGCTCACAATTTAACTCTAATGACCCATTTGAGGACTTTGTTCGCATCCGAGGAACTCGTCGTCGAACCAATGTTCAAATTGACCAAAATGGCAATGGAGAGGGAGAGGACTTCAAGAACCTCGTCGTTCTCAGAGGTGTTGATGCTGATACCATTGATGCCGATAGTTTCCTGGTCTGAGGATGATCTCACGGATGACTGACAGGAGCCTATCTCGGAGTTTCGGTCAAGTCAGTTAAAGCTCCATTGTCGTCAGTCGATAGTCCCAATTAGTCGTCACAATTAACTGCAAAACGCGATACCCCCGTGTGCTTGAAGCACACGGGGGTATCGCGTTTTGCAACCTCGTTATCGTGGTGTGCAAATGAGCTAAGCACAGGCAAGGGGCTTATGCCCCTTGTTCACAGGCTGATTTTGTACGTGACTCATTTGCACACCGCTATAAACACGAATACAGTGATGTGGGGCTCGGCACTTCGTACACCACTGTGCTTAACCAACGCGCATAGCGCTGTATATTTGGTTCTGAATTGTGCTGAGGCGTGTAGGAGTGTGAGATATCTTACCTCTGCCATCACCGTAAAATTACGTTCCAAATCCTCAGCAAGCAGTCCTAAATTCTGACTCGACCCCTCTTGCTTAAACGATTAGCACTCAAGCAAGTCCTCCATATCTAGCACATTTTTGTGAATGGTGGCGGGCTGCGACCGCCACCATTCACAAAAATGCGTAAGTCCTATCAGTGATTGGAGTACTTATGCTGTCGTTACTCGTCCTGTCTTTATCCACTGTGCCCAATCGTGGCGATCGCGCCGCTGCGCTTGGTCTACAGCCAACTGAACATCATATGGAATCTTTAACAATTCGACGTGCCAGGAACCTTCTCGTTTCTTGATCACCGCATAAGATGCAAGGGGGGAGTAGTTTTGCATGGCATGATAGTTCGGAACATCATCATCATAGGCAGGAACCCCCACACTACCGGGATTAACGATCAGTTGCCCCGACGATAAGTAAACTACTCTTGCAATATGACTATGCCCACATAGAACTACTGAACGGCTGGTGCCTTCGAGATACTGAGCGATCGCCGCTTCACTCCTGACGACAGGAAACCCATTAGAGACATCTTCGAGCAGATAAACGACATCACTTGCAGGAATACCGTGACAGGCAAAAATGTCGTCATCGATAAGAAGTGTTTTTGGCAATGCTCTGAGCCACTGGATGGGCTCTTCTCCAAGCTCTTTGAGCATATAAGTCAATGTTGGATGAGTCTTACCTTGACGGGGGTCAAATTCATACACTTCTCGATCCTCATTGCCTTGAATCGTAACAGCATCGATTGTCTTCAGAAGCGTATACGTTTCTAACGGTTTCAACGGGCCATACAGCACATCTCCCAGGTTGATGAATCGAGTGATTCCCCGCCGTTTCGCATCCTCAAGAACGGCTTCGAGTGCCCACACATTTCCATGAATATCTGACAAGACTGCGAATTTCAACGTTATGTCCTCATTGACACAAATGTGCGGATATCTGTACTGACCCTCGCGCTAGAATTTTGGGTATGTTATTTTCTCGCACGTCCCTAAACTCGAATATAGAAGGCAACAGGGAGAGAAGGCAACAGGGAATTGTCACGTTTCGTCAATCTCAGTATGATTGAGTCCGATACAATCAGTTGCGAGATCAGTCCCCCTGAGTCACCCATGACTGTTCAAAACTCCATTGACGTTACCTTAAACAGTTTGTTTCCAACCGTCGATTCCTCCTCCGTTGAGATGGCCTTACATACATTGGTCTCCAAACAATCGACTACCGTTGACGAGATGCCTATTGTTACAGACAACCTGATCAACGGCACTGCGGATGACGATATCTTACGGGGTCAGGAAGGAACTAATAGTATTTTAGGGTTCGCTGGCAACGATACGTTGATTGGAAATCAGAATCTAGGGTCTGTTTTAAAAGTTGTTTTTTCGTGCGCTTTGCGCACGAAAAAACAACCCTTTCAGCTAGTTTTAAAACACACCCTAGATATTCTCTTTGGGGACGAGGGCGATGATCTTTTACGAGGTCGCAGGGGGGGCGATCGCCTTTCCGGTGGGGCTGGCAATGATCGGATATTCGGCGGAAAAGAGCGAGACAATCTGCAAGGCGGACTTGGAAATGACCAGTTGAGGGGTGGACGTGGACGAGATATTTTGAGGGGCGACGATGGGCAAGACCTTCTTATCGGTGGACAGGGCAGGGACGTTTTTATCCTCAAGTGAATTTGGGGCAGGATCGTATTAGAGACTTCAAGGTCGGACAAGATAAGCTGGGACTGACTGACACCATCGAGATTGATGACTTGAGCATCAGGCAGGGCGGAAGTAATACCATTATCCTTCAAGGAACTGAGCGCATTGCAGTGTTAATAAACGTCGAGGCTGAGTTGATTACAGCCAATAATTTCACGCAAGTAATTTTTGCGCTCTAGTGCTGCATCACTCCCATGACGCAAGCAGTTATATTGAGCGATTAAATAACACGTTGCGCCAGCGCATTTCACGGTTAGTGCGACGGAGTTTGTTATTTTCAAAGACGCGGGAGAATCACATTGGTGCGTTCTAGAACTTTATCCATCACTACAACCAGAAGATTCGGGATAAATTACAACGAGAGCAAATGACCGCTTTTGCTCCATCCTTTACGGAATGGCACTACCACCTTCCGGATATCTCAATGCGTAAGAGGCGGCGGATTTCACAGGTTTTATCTTCAGTTGGAACCAGTCTACAGTTTGAGAAATATTCAAGCCCTTACTGGGTACTGCTCAAGATTGGGCAATGCATCGTTCAGCAAGATAGTCAATATCTATCATGAAAACTGTCAACAGTTCGCCAGCGGGCTGAGCAATTCGGACAACGTGAGTGGCCATCCAAAGTGTATCAGCACCTCGATAAGACTGGGGTATCACTCTCTGCCTACTGATAGGAAACTCGATTAAATTAGGTGGTTCTTTAATTGGTAGGGCTAATCTGTTTTGAGTAATTGTTTGAGCAATAATTAAATATCCGTTATCGGAGCTTTCAATTTGCCGAGTTTGAAATAGCTGGTAATGCAAATCAATGACGGTGATTGGGCTACCCTCATAATGCGTGAGTCCCAAATGGGTCAACCCACTGCCAAATACTGATGTTTGTTTAATAATCTTTTCGACTCGGTCAATGGGTAGCGCTATCGTGAGCGTATTCAAACTCACCATAATGCACTTTAGCTCTGGGTCATTGGCGTGTTCAGTATTGCGCTGTTCAGTACTGGGCTGTTCAGTATTTTGCTGTTCAGAGATTAGGTTTTGCATAGTGGCGATCGCTCCGAGAGCTTACAGGATTTCGAATAGATTTTATTAAGTGAGTTCTGATACAAAATACGTCTTGATGGCAGATAAAAACTCAGCTTCAATGTAAGGCTTGCTGAAGTAATCAGTTGCACCAAGCTGAAATGCTAGTCTGCGATGTTTCTGGCTACTGCGAGAGGTCAGCATTACTGTGGGAATGTTGGCAAATTCAGGCGTCAACCGTCGCTGGCTCAAAAACTCGAATCCATTCATCCGAGGCATTTCAATATCGCAGACAATCAGCTCAATATCCTGGCGCTGTTGTAATTGATCAAGCGCCTCCCGTCCGTCTTTCGCTTGGGCAACCCGATAACCTGCCTTCTGCAACGTCAATGCCAGTGTTCGCCGTAATGCTGTCGAGTCATCAATAATCAAGATCGTCGAAGACTGCGATCGCCCATTGTCTTGTTGGCTCGACTTTTCACGATCAACCGATAAGTCTGAGACTCCCGGCAGTTGACTTGCGTGCAGCCTATCTCTTGGGCTGTAACCCACAATTCTCACTCCATCAACCACAGGAACTAATCGCCCATCTCCCAAAACAGTACAGCCATTGATATAGTCTGGAGCGGCAATCGCCTTCCCAAATGGCTTAATTACAAGCTCTTGTTCAGTGATAATTTGATCGACCTCCAAAGCCAACGCCTCATGGGTTCGACGTATGATTAGCATTGGCTTGGCTGAGCGATAACGTTTAGCTACTGCACTGGAGACGTCATGAACAACCTTCTCTGACATAGGGCACGCATACGGCAGTAGCGCTTTTAGCACATAGGTGGGCAACAATTGTCCGCGCCAATGTAAGAATTGCTTTCCAGCAATTTTCTTTAGGTGACTTTCAAGGGGTGTAAGGATTTCCTCAATGCCATCAGAAGGGATTGCCATTAGCGTACTCCCGACCCTGAAGACAATGATTTTCGCCAACGATAGTGTGAGTGGAATACGCAATTGAAATGTGGTTCCTTGACCAGGTTCAGAGGTTAGCGTAATTTTGCCATTAAAGCTTTGTAACCGCTCCCGAACAACATCTAGCCCTACCCCCCTTCCGGATAAATCACTAACTTGAGGCGCTGTCGAAAAACCCGGTTCAAAAATAACGGTGTACAACTGTTGCTTTCGCAATGTGGGTAATTCAGATTTCGTTATGAGACCTGCCTCGATCGCTCGTTGACCAATACGATCAATATCTAACCCTCGTCCATCATCAGCAATTTCAACAACGGTACTATTGCCTTGATGATAGGCTCGAATTTCAATTGTTCCTTGAGCAGACTTGCCTTGACTTTCCCTTTCTTCAGGAGATTCAAGCCCGTGATCAAATGCATTACGGAGTAAGTGTAGAAGAGGATCATACAGTTTCTCTAAGATCACCCGGTCAACTAGTACTTCAGTCCCTACTAACTTAAGTTCAGCAGGCTTACCATATGATGACGATAACTCTCGCAACACTCGAGGGAAGCGATTTAAAACACCGCTTAGGGGAACCATGCGAGACCACATCAGTTCATTACGCAGTTGGGTCAACAACTGGCGCTGTTTTTCCAATTTCTGATTCGATTGTCCTGCAAACAGATGGACGTCTTCAATCGATTCTTCTACTTGCAGTAGTTCTTCAAGCAGTTCTTCGAGCAATAAGTTAATCGTGTTGTAACTATCGAGTTCTAGTGCATCAAATTGAACTTCGGATATGAATGGGTGTGTTGTTGCAGGTGCGCCCCCTCGATGATGATAGTTGTTCGTTTGTCCAACAGTACTTGGATGCGGATGATCTTGCAAGAGATAAACTGACTTCGGGTTGACCAACATCTTATCGGAAAGAGATTGGATCCGCTTGGCTAAGTTCCGAAACTTGTCGAAGCGTTTTTTTAGGTGACGAACTGTTCGTTGAAACTGATCGTTTTGAAGGGAAAGACTATTGCGGTTAATGGCAAGTTCTCCGACAAAATTATCTAAACGCTCTAACCGATCAAGGGCAATACGAGCAGTGAGGGTTTTTCCTAATTGAGATTTTTTCTGGGGAGATTGTCTGGGAATAATAGGCCGAGGGTTCTCCTTTAGGGCAGATCCGCTTGATTCATGTGGAGGATCGGCGATCGCCCTCCCCACGGATTCTGCTGCTGCAATAGGTAGCGTATCGTAGATGTCTCCAACCGATTGAATCGCATCGTCAAGCGTTTGAGGGATGTCAATAACAGAACCTTGAATGGATGGCTCAAGCGATTCTGTATGCGCGTCAAAGTCTGAGGAAGATGATTCTATAGTATTGATGACATCATGTTTTTCCTCATTAATGACGTCACATTGTTTTTCTATTTCACTATGATCACTTACATTATCTTTAACCTCATCGTCTACATGACTTAAAAATGCGCCAGGTATGCGAGATTCTCTTTTAGAGGGAATTGGAGACTCATCATCCTCATCAAAAATTCCAAGTAAGTTTTTGTAATCGACAAAATCGTCAGAGTTACTGAAATCCGCTTTTTCGTCCTCTTCAAAAAATGTCTCTATATCGTATTCAACGAGTGCTGGTGTTGAGGCTGACTGAACAGAAGAATTTGGAGCTGTTTGCAAGCATTCTGCATCATTCAAAATTGGGGCGGTAAGTCCTGAATCTTGAGTACATTCCAGACTCATCTCTCCGTCAACACTCACAGACTCACTCTCGATGTCTTCACTATCAATACCTGATTCAGAGAGGTCTTCTTCTCCAAAAATAGCTGTTAGATCAAACTCACTGATTTCTGAGTCTGATATTAAAGATTCTGTCGATTCCTTTTGTAGAGTATCTGTACTGATATCGACATCAAATGCAGACACGTGTAACCCTGCCAAAGCCAATAATGCCTCAGATGGTTCTCCTCCCTGATTTCTATCACCGGCTAATACTCGCTCACGTGCGGTTGAGAAATCGGCGATCGATTGCTGCAAAATCACAATACTTTTGTGGGGTGCGACATCAACAGCGCGTTTAACGACTTCGCAGATTTTGCCAAAGCCAGGTAAGCCAAGCAGCTCTGCAAATCCCTCAAATACCTCTGTCTGGGCACGAATTTCACCAATCAACTCGTACGTGTGGGGGTTGTCAACCACTTTTTGCAGGTGCTCTAGAACTTGCTGTACATCGACCTCAAAGATAGATGACACCATGTCAATTCCTAAGTCTGAGGAAGATAGGATAAAATCATCAGCTCTTGCCAATGCAGGTCCCAAACACTGTTCTAAATCGAGGAAAATTGGTTCTGCCGATTGGAGTGCTTGCTCTTCGTCGTAGTGACCGGTATTGACTTGCTCTTCTAAAGGTATCCGTAAACAATCATAGGCTTGAAACAATTTACTCTCTAACTCAGAACCTAAGACCTCCGGGTTACTGTATAAGGCTTTAATAATTGTTTCCAACCGATGAGCTAAGCTTTTTATCCCATTTAATTCGACACCCGCAGCACCACCCTTGATTGAATGAGCGGCTCGCATAATACTATGCAGTTGTGCAGGACTAACATCCTGATGCAAGTTGACCAGTCCTGTTTCAATGGCTTCTAGGTGTTCAGGAACTTCTTCAATAAAAAATTGATACGCCTGATCTCGAATTTCAGGATCTAACGTCATTGGTGTATTCTCTCAACTAGCTCACCTTAAATTGACTGACACTCATTTGTAGAGATTGAGCGACCTCTAACAGAGTTTGAAAAGAGCTTGATACCTGGGATGCTTCTGAAGATGTTTGTTCTGCAATTTTCGCGACATCTTGAATAACCTGAGTCACGGCTTCAGAACTCTGTGTTTGGGCTTGGGTTGCTTGGGCGATCGCCTCAATGAGCGTATTCATTTTGGCCGCTACTTGCTCAATCTGATTCAAACTTGCTCGTGTTTCATCAACCAATTGCGTTCCAGCAACAACTTGTTCAGTTCCAACTTCCATAGCCGCAACAACCTCATTTGTTTCAGCCTGAATTGAAGCTACCAGATTCTCAATTTCTTCTGTTGCCTCTGCAGACTGCCGAGCGAGCGATCGCACTTCATCTGCGACTACTGCAAATCCTCGGCCTCCCTCTCCAGCCCGCGCCGCCTCAATTGAGGCGTTCAATGCTAGCAAGTTCGTTTGCGACGCAAACTCACTAATCAAGTTCACGACACCTGAAATCTTTTGAGATGATTCTCCCAATCGTTTGACCTTTTTGGCTGTTTCTGCAACAGTTTCTCGAATACTGACAATTCCTGATACTGTCCGGTTCATCGCTTCATCACTGGCAGCAACGGTCGCTGTTGTTTGACGGACAATTGTTTCAGCTTCTTCAGCACTGCTTGCCACGTCTCGAATAGAAGTCACCATCTGCTGAATTTGTCGAAGCGCATCTGTAATTTCTTGAGTCTGTTGATTCGCCCCTGTAGATAAGACCTCGACCAACGACTGATTATCAACCACTGTACTTGACATTTGATCAGCCGCCGACTGCACCTGATCCACAATTTTCCTCAAGTTAGCAATCGTGGCATTGTAAGAGTCAGCAACTGTTCCAATCTCATCTTCAGTAACTTTTGCCCGTACCGTGAGATCCCCTTTGCTTACTGGGTCAATCTCCATCATTAACTCTAGAGCACGTCGCTGTAGACCCTCTTTAAGCTGTTTCTGTTCTTCAGCAAGAGACGCAAATTGCTGTACTGTCATCAGCACACCAAGCTGCTGTCCTAATTGCTGGAAGGTATCAATTTCGTCTTGACTCCATTCATACGCCTTTGCACAGTGATGACCGATTAATAGGCCAAAGAGCCGCTCTTGATTAACAATGGGGACAACCAGCAGCGCTCTGACCTTTAAGGTCTGAAGTAATTCCAGATGTTCGGCATTAATCTGAGACTTCTGGACATTATTGATGATATAAGCACGTCCCTGACGATACTCCTCCAATCGTCCTAGGGGAATGCAAGAGTCGTTGATTCCTAACTGTAGAGCACTATCCCAACCCTCTGCGACAGCCTCGTATCTAATGGAGCCCGACCATATCCCTCGTCGAAGTTCCTTCAAGCTATAAATAACTACTCGGTCAATGTTTAAGAATTTTCTAGCCTCAGTCAACCTCTCTGAAAGAACGGCCTGACCCTCAGGAGTTGCCAGATCCTCGCGAATTGATGTGATCGATGCTAATAATCGTGCTCGTTGAAGAGTTACTTGTTGCTGAACCGTAAATTTCTTAAGCTGTCCAGTCATTGTATTGATGTTAGTGCCAAGTTGGGCGATCTCATCTTTACCTTTGAGCGTCAAATAAGCACTCATGTCGCCTCGTCCGATTCGGTCAACTGCCTCGTTAATTCTTAGCAACGGTGTAGTAAATCGACGCACAAGAACCACTGCAATCGCAGTAGCGACAATTGCCGAGACGAATGTTCCTAGTCCAATTGCAATTAACAACTTTCGCTGTGGTAGTAGCAGCGCGTCTAAGTCACTAGCGATGATAGCTTTCCACTCTAGATCGGGAACTCCTTCGATGGCCTGGCTAGGCGCAAAAGCAACCAGCTGAGGTATATTTTCTAACGTATTCTCAGCTTTGGCGGCAGTCGCCTCACCAATATCGAAGAAGGGATCCATTTGTGGAAATACGTCTCTGACATTTAAGGTTTCTACTGCTTCCTCGGTTGTTTGCCCAGAGGAATTCACCTGAGTTAAGCGAATTCCATCAGATGCCAAAAAGATTTCGTCATTTTGGTTGGATAAATAATAAGCTGAGCCACTTGATGTAAAAACATCTAAAAATGAGGACAAAGCTTCCACTGGAATCCTTGCTCGGACGTAGCCAATTGGCTCGCCCGTTAGTGGATCCTTGACCACAGAAGCCGTATATATACTAAATTCGCCGGATGTTGTGGAAACACTAGGTTGACTAATAACAGGACCATTGGCTGCTTTGGCCGCCTGGATATACGGACGATTAAGGTGATTCGTCAACCTATCACCTGCAGATGTTTGAGCAATGGGCTCTCCATTAAGATCAAAGAAAGCAATACTACTGTATATGCTCCCATGGTTTGCCATAAAGCGATCCAAAGCATTTGACTTTTGCTGAGGAGTGAGTTCATCCCGGATTGAAGGGGTAACGAATACGGATAACTCTGATATATTCTGGATATCAGCTAGACGACCCTCTAAGAATAGACTGATTTCCCCTTGAAGCTGAAGTGTACGAGTACGTTCTGCTCTCGCGATCTCTGCTAATCCGCTTCGACTGCTGATGTAATACGACAAACCTCCGATGACCATTACTGGAGCAGTTCCCAGGATTACGGCCATAATGGTGGTCTTGAAACCCAAGCTCAGTCCTTGCCACCATTGCATGACAAGTTGCTTTTTTCCCCTTCGAGAAGCGGGCTTAGGATTTGACTGCGTTCCAGAGCGGTCGGAAACTTTTCGAGGATGTGTAGTTTCTCTTACTTTATCCGAATGTATCGATGGTGGGGCCAGTGGTGCTATGACTTGCTCGTCATTCTCCTGACTGAAGTCATCAATGTTTTCCTTGTAACTGCTCGCGTGTTCAGTCACAATATGACCATTATTATTCGACCTTTGGTTTGGTGTTGCAGGTGTCATAAGTCAACCTTGAGCTGTGTATTGAGTGAGATAGTGGGATACCTGATAGCTATGGCCTTAAGGAACCGAAGTTCAGGTTAAGTTGGCACCCGATCAAAAATGGCATCGCCATCTAGTAATGTCAGCGTGTCTCCATTAGGACTGAGCCAGTAGCCACATAGAAATGGTGCGAGTTGTTCGGTAACCATAGAACTAGGAGGAGATTGAAGCTGCTCAATATTCAGCCATTCGATATCTTCAACTCGGTTGACCAATAGTCCCAACTGTAAGTTTTCATGTCTTGCAGATGCATCTGACTCACGAAAACTATCAAGAACGATGAAGGAGAGAACAGATGGGGGGTTTTCCTGTTGCCGCCAAGACGTTAATCCAAGTAAATTTCCTAGATCTACTAACCAAAGAATCTCCCCACGCCAGTTGTAAACGCCAAAGACCCACTCTGGTAAGTGAGGAATTGGCGTAATTTGAGAGAGAGATACCTTTAAAATTTCAGTGAGTTGTCCTGCTGGCATGACAGCCGTCATGTTAGGTAATAAGTGAAATCTCAAAAATTGATTGAGTTGTTCATGGCGATCGCCGCCCAAAACTACAGGAATTGGAGCAGGAAGTTCAAAATTTGCGTTCATTATCATGGGCATATCTCAATGGCGAATGCCTATCACTTAAATTCCCTAAAGCTAGATACCTAAAAGCTGTTTTACAGTTTTTGATAATTCAGTTTGATCAACAGGTTTCTCCAAATAGGCATTTGCACCTTGCTTCATTCCCCAAAACTTATCCATTTCCGTTCCTTTGGTTGAACAGATAATGACTGGAATCTGAGAAGTCGAGGAATCTTCTTTAATATGACGACACAGTTCAAAGCCACTGCGATCAGGCAGAACAACGTCTAAAACTACCAGGTCAGGAGTTTGTTGTGCTAATGTTGCTAGCGCTTCTTCTCCATTATTTGCTGTCAATACTGTGATCCCTTGTTGGGTTAGAAAACTGCTGACAATTTGCTGATCAGTCTTGGAATCGTCAACCACTAAAACTGTATTCATAACCAAATCTCCTTTTTCTTGATACTGATAAGTCAATAGTTCACACAAATCATGTATTGCTAACGGGCTCGTTTAATCAAGCTCAATTCATTTTTGTGATAGCTGCTTTTTCACAAGTTCTAACACCACACTGATCTCAACAGGCTTAGACAGAAATGCAGAAGCACCGACCATTTTTGCCCGGATGCGATCAACGACTCCGTCATTACCAGTCAAAATAATGATAGGAGTGTCTCGAAATCCTGGTAAGCGACGCAAATTTCCACAAATTTCATACCCATTAGTGTTTGGCATGACTAAATCCAAAAAAATTAAATCTGGTTTACGTGCAAGAAGAGTTGCAATAGCACGCAACGGATCCTGAATCGAAACCACTCGATAGCCGAATTTACCCAGTATGGTTTCCATCGATTTACACACTGCTGGACTATCGTCCACACACGCAATCAAAGGAGCTTGTGGCCCTTGCTCCTGCTGAAGTCGAGTTTTAGACACAACAGGAGAGGCTAAATCAGGAATATCCGTTAAGCTTATCAATCCGGATTGAATGTAGGGCAAGAAAGATTGGGTGACTGCAAGAACATCACGATTTAATCGATTACCCAAATCTCGAAACGTTTGTTGCCCATCTAATAGCTTAGAAAAAGTCTGATAGATATTACTGGGTGCTCGCTTTTGAAGCTCAGTTGGAGACTTAATTATAGGTGCCAAGTTAGGCGATCGATCTGCCAATTTAGCCTCTTTCCAAGACTTCCATAACTTCTCTGATTTCTGAATAACTTGCTCAGCATTAATTAGCACAAGTTGGCTTGATAGAATATTGTCGGAATGAACTTCATAATGGACTTTTGACACTTGAGTAACATCAAATAACACTTCAACCATTACAGAAGAAATGACCTGAGCAGCTTGTTTTTGGTCAATTTTCCCTTTCTGATGCCAATAGCTGAGCAATTGATATTCCCAACATTTTTTTGGGAGATCTTTAGTACATTGAGACAGAGTAAAAGTCAAAATGGATGGTTCAAGGGAAATATCTGGACAATACCGTGATACATATCTTCTCCACCGTCTTACAGCATGCTCGCCCCCTGTTGCATACACTAATCGCCCCCAAAATAAGTAGAAAACCCATTCCAATCCACCAACATATTTCAGTTTAATTTGACCACTAAACTGTTGCTCCCTGAGAGCAGAAAACAATTTGACTTGTTTATCGGCAGTAAATTCGTTAATACAAACGCTGCCAGATGCTATATCTGTGCTAACCATACGTATTTGCCATCATTCAATCTGAATTAGGTTCTTATTCCCTCGAACCATTCCCGAATAAGTTAGAGTTCGTTCTATCAAGAACTTAACTGTAGGCGATGATTTGTAAGTTAAAGATGTTTTCCACTTGTAGGCTTAAACTCTGGATACGCTTCCAGACCATGTTCACTAATGTCTAATCCTAGTTCTTCTGCCTTTGGCGAGACACGCAGTCCAAACGAATATTCAATCAACAGCCACGCCGTCAAACTCGCCAGCCCTGTAAACAAGCAAACAACAAGGATGCCAACAAGTTGAATCCCAACTTGTTGCACCCCACCTCCTAGCAATACTCCCAATGGGGGACCTCCATCCAGGCTATGCCAAGGGTTAACTCCTGGCCCTACACTAAATAGGCTTACCGCTAACGTGCCCCAGATCCCGCCAACAAAGTGAACTGGGATGGCTCCGACTGGATCATCAATCTTTAACCAGTCAAAGAAATTAGCTGCAAAGACTGCAATGATACCGCCAACTAAACCAATGGCAACTGCACTACCAAAACCGACATATGCACAGGAAGCCGTAATTGAAACTAAGCCTGCTAACACACCGTTAATAATCATGCTTAAATTCGGCTTCGTTAGAACAACCCATGAGGTTACTGCGGCCCCTACTGCCCCTGCTGCTGCTGCAATGTTTGTTGCTACCACGATGTGACTAATTGCATCAGCATCAGCAGCCATAGTTGATCCGGGGTTAAACCCGAACCAGCCTAACCATAAAATCATGCCTCCCAAGGTCGCAAGCGATAAGTCGTGCCCAGGAATAATACCTGGACTGTTCCCATCGTAGCGTCCTTGACGAGGCCCAAGGGTATAGGCTCCGGCTAATGCGGCACAGCCCCCTACAATATGGACAACAGTAGAACCCGCAAAATCCCAAAATCCCCAATCGTTGAGAAAACCTCCTCCCCAAATCCAATGGCCCACAACTGGATAAATCAGTGAACATAAAATCCAACTAAAGATGAAGTAAGCAAGGAATGAGATCCGTTCTGCTACAGCGCCCGATACAATCGTGGCAGCCGTTCCAGCAAAAGCGAGTTGGAAGAAGAATTTAGCGGCGAGGGGAACTCCTGTCCAACTTAGAGAAGAAAAGATACCACGATAGGCTTCTCCTGTTAATGGGCTTGTGTCTAACCCACCTAAGAAAAATCCTTGTAACCCAACCCAGTCATTACCATCACCGAACATTAACCCAAAACCCAGTGACCAGAATGCTAGACTGACAATGCCGAAGTCAATCAGGTTCTTAGCTAAAATATTCACAACATTCTTACTTCGACACATCCCGGCTTCTAGCATGGCAAAGCCAGCATTCATGAAGACAACCAGCATGCCTGCTAAAAGAACCCACACCGTATCGATGGTGACTTGAAGAGACTGATAAGCTTCTTGCCATGAGATAGGTTCTTGAGCAACGGCAACTCCTTTAAATACCAGGAGTAAACTAATCGTCAGCAAAAATATATTTCGGACTTGATTGATATTTCTACGACGTTGTCGCCTGGTTACTCGCTTAATCATGGGAATCTAGCCTTATGTTAAATAGGATCAGAATATTCGAGGTGAGTGTCTCCTGATCTCTCCCAATATTCCCGTAGATGCCAGGTCGCTAACGGAGCAATCAATAAATTTATGCTGCGGCATAAATTTATTGATTATGGATTATCTGGAGTACGATATGTGGAGGTTAGAGCTGCCTACTCAGGGCAGAGCATAGGTTGTTTGGGAACATTGCCGCGAAATGACAACTTTGAGACAGTAGATTTCTAATACAAAATGGATGCTAGTGCTCACGCCTTTTATAGTGGTTTGCAGCTGCGTTATATTCTGTGGATTTAGAAAAGTCGGTTTTGCTAAACGCGAGGACATCTTTCAGTAGAAGTTAGTGCACCTCTCACTCAAAAACCAACCCTCTCATCAGACCTGCGAAGAAGTTCGATCACCATCGAACTCGTCGCTTAGCGCTCCAATCCCAGTAAGCTGTGAGAATTTCGGGGTTTGGGACCGAGGTTTGGCAGACAACGGTCAGACCTCTCAGCGCATCTGTAAATCGAGCATAGGGAGTATCTCGTAAGTGGCGATCGCCCAATTTGAAGTGCCAGGCTCCTCGCGCATAGATTCGGTTGCCATAGCCCAACGCAACCCGAATCATACTGTCACCAATCGCACGCTGCTGTTGTCGTCGTTGCAGGTGGTTGCAATCGCGTCCCCGAGGTGCCGTGATCAATTCTCCAATGGACTCAAGATTAGGATCAGAGCGAACGAGTTGTTGAATTTGCCTCCGAGTATCCATGATTCAACGCCAGTGCCCCCCTCATCTTGCGTCGTGTGTCCATCATAACCATCCCCTAGCAATGTCTCCTCGGTAACTCCCACAGAAATCGTCAAAATCACTGAACACTTCCCCATCCGTGAATTCAGTCGTGAATTCACACTCTCTTCATCCCTCATTCGTTTCAATCGATAGCGCTTTGCAACCGGACTAAGCAGAAAAACGGGTGTATCTTCCCCCGCATTTAACCAATCCGCACATCGCCCAACTTCACCCTTCACCTTTTTCTCTTCGAGGATAAATACCCTTTAAAGCACCCATTCCCTATTCCCTATTTCCCCATTCCCTACTCCCCATTCCCCCTTCCCCATTCCCCATTCCCTCCCTTCACTTCCCAATCTCCTTCTTCATCCCTCTCACGGCTGTCAAATACTGGCCTAAAAACGGCAATCCTCCGACGGCAGGAATGAAATAGCGCGAGGTGCAAAGCAACCCCAGGGCTGCTCCGGTCGGGGCATCGAAGAAAGGCTGATAGAACAAAATCAGCGCCGCATCTCGGGTGCCTACTCCGGCAAAGGTGAGCGGCAGGAGTCCCGCGAGAATGGCGAGGGGAGAGAGTGCCAGGTTTGCCAGAAATGGAGCCCAGGCATTGAGAGCCAAAATAAAGAACCAAATCTGTAAGAGATGCAAGAACCAGATAAAGATGGAGACCCCGGTGATTTTTAGAAGCTGATCGCGATCGCGCCAAAAATAGGCATGCATGTCTTGCCAGGAGGTTCTCATGGTGGCGAGCTTGGGGCGAATCTTTTGAGGGGCGATCGCCTCTGCTGCACCGAAGAATCCTTTCGCAAACCGGGGAGATGCTAGCAACAGCGACCCCAGCACCAACCCTGCAAAGATGCACAGGGTCATGATCCAGAACAAGCTGTCTTTTTGCTCGTAAAACGTTAATCCAAACACGCACCACAGCAGCAGCGACAGCATGTCGCAAGTTTTCTCAAATACGACGAGCGAGAGCGCCAGGGTGCCGCTGAGGTGACCGCGATCGCGCATGAAATAAGCTTTCGCAATATCTCCCATCTTCGAGGGCAGCACCATATTGAGGCTACTTGCAGCGAGAATCAGTCGGTTCGCTTCGCCAAACCCGAGATTGGTTTGCGGAGGGGCAAGTTGCTGCAAGCGCCACGAGGTAATCGCTGTAATCGGAATCACCATGCTGAGACTAATGATCATCCAGAGGCGATCGCAGTTGCGGAAAACGTCGCCGAGTCCCTGGAGATCGATCTTCCAATAAATCAACGCAAGAATAATCAGGCTAACGGCAATGGAGATGAGTCGTTTCATGGATAGAGGCAAAGACATTAGCTTTTAGCGTAGCAGGGCAACGCGTTAGTGCAACGCGTTAGTATTGAGTCGGCACTGTGCACATAAAGGTGCGAGCGAACGCGCCATACGCCCCTCATCGGAATGTACGGGTCTTACTAAAATCTTCCTCCGAGTCGGGCTTCGAGTGTATGGATACCGAGTTGGATATGTCGCCAGTGGATAAACTTATGACTAAAACGATTCAGTCGTCTGAACGACAGACACAAATTTCAGTATGGTTGCGGGGGCTATCGACCCTGGCCTGGGCTGATGGGCATTTTGACCCAGAAGAACGCGAGATGATTGTCAGTCTCACCCAAGACGAAATTGCGCCCAAAGCCAACATTGATTCTCTTGAACCGATTTCTCCTGAAGAGTTGGCACAAACCCTGGGTGCTGATGCAGATCTGGCTGAAAACTTTTTACGCACGGCAGTGATGGTGGCGATCGCCGACGGGGTCTATTCTGAGTCAGAAGATGAGATTTTGCAGCAGTTTTGCAAAGCACTAGGCCGCAATGCCGATGTTCTGGCTTCCCTGCGGTTAACACTCCAGTCGATCGACGAAGCGGATTTTGAGCAGGACGATCAGCCGTCGGGAGTGGGGTCGTCGGACTCAGCAGCGGGAACGGCGATCGCCAGCGGACTCCGACCTCCGGCAAAGGGCAGTGGTGTCGATCCTCTGCGTCCTGTCAAAGAATGGCTGGATGAGCTGGATATTCATGATCCCAGCGTGGCTCGCTTCCTGTGTAAGATGATTCCACCCCAATGTCCGTTTGAGCGTGATGTGAAACTGTTTGGGAAAAAAGTAGTTCATATTCCTCCTATGTGTAAGCTGAATCCGCTCTATGAGCAGTTGGTGGGCATCCGGTTTCGAGCTCTTTCCTATTTGGCGGATGACTGTGGCGAAGACGTGACGCGCTATTGCTAATGCATAACGGTTTGACGCGTGA
>JAYKJC010000354.1:0-5470 GCA_035285885.1 Leptolyngbyaceae cyanobacterium
GGACTGAATCTTGGGTTTGACCGATGAGCTGCACCAGCAGGTATTGCGATGCCCGTTCAGATAAATAGGCGACGGGTTCGTGAGACATCTGCCCCAGCAGTTTTTCGACTCTAAACAGATCGGTTCGGTGAAGTCTCACCAGGAGGGGCACAATCCGCATCCAGCGCCAGAAGGGCAACACCAGCGGCAATTCGTACCAGCGGCGGGCGATCGCCTTCATCCATGTGACGTGTGCGTACTTTCGGCTAATGGCCAACGTTCGACCCAGAAACTCAAGGCCAAAGAAGGCCATAAACCACCGGTCAATGCGCCAAACCTCATCTATAAACTGTCCGGTGGGCAAGGTTTCGCGAAAATAGTTCTGCTGGAGCAGCGGCTCAATTTGCTGCTGCAAGAACTGATCGGCCCGGTCCCAGCCCGTTTGTTCTAAGTACTCCAGCGTCCAGAACTGCTCGAAGGCTTCTTCTGCCGATAGGGTGCCCACGTAACCTCGCATGCGCCGATGGAGCTTGGCGGCGAGCCTCGCCTGCCCCGAGCCGATAAATGGATTTTCCTCGATCACATGAATGCTCTGTTCTCTCAAATCACGCAGGATCGCCTGCGATGGCTCTGACGAAAGTCCCGTATAGGCGACTTCCTGGCGAAGCTGATTCACGTCCGCGAGGTAATACTGCGTCACGGGATGGGGCTCAATGCCTTTGACGGGGTCATAGATTCTGACCAATTCGGGGACGTAGGTGAGATAGATGCCCCGCAGAGAAATATAGGTCATGTTGAACCCCACCAGCACCAGGTTGATGAGTATGACGAGAACAACGCCTTGACGCCAGCGCTTGCTCCACAAGGTAAACCGTTGCTGGGGTTGATGGTCTGTCATCGCTTCAGTCATAGCTGTTTAGGAACCAATAAAAATCTGCGTGAAGTAGTATTCTCCTTCTGCGTTTTCGGCGATGCCGATGCCTGTCTGGTCGAAGTTTCCGAGAATGTTTTGGCGATGCTCCTCGCTCGTGAGCCACCCTTCGACGGCCTGCTGAGCGGGAGTGTCAAAGCCAGAATTAGCCGCAACATTTTCGGCGGCTGAACGCAGGGATATCGCTTTTTGAATCGCTGACACCCTCTCGTCAAACCCATCGTGACTCAGGGTACCGTTTTCAGCCATCGTGAGACTGTGCTGACGCGCTTGTTCTGAGAGAACAGGGTTGAAAGAGAGGGGAGGAAGATCTTGCGATCGCCGAAATTCGTTAATTTGCTGATGGATAGACCGCACCATGTCAGGGAAATTTGCCTCTGACAGATCTGCATCTGAGATCTCTGTTTCTGAAGAATCTGTTTCTGAGGGATCGATGTCTGATGCAGTGTCATCACCTGCGGCAGGCGGCTGATCCTCCGACGCAGGCGTCTCAGTCGTGTCTTCGGTCGTATCTGAGGAGGGAGATTCGCCTGGAACGCTATCGGAGCAACCAAGGCACAACAGTAGGGACGTGAGGGTGGCGTACGCCAAAGACTTTCTCATAGACGTTTTCATAGACGTTCTCATCAATAAATGAACAGATCGATCATTGGCAACCCAATGATTGGCAGGAGATTCTCTCTCACTAATTTAAATAGAAGAAATCTGCCAATGAATCCTGCAAATGGAAGACTTTTGGAGAAACCGAGGGACAAATTAACCCTGGTCACGGCCTTTGAGAAAAACGGCTATTTAGAGCAGTGTGCAAATGGATTAAGCACAGGCAAGGGGCTTAAGCCCCTTGTTCACGGGGTGATTTTGTACGTGATCCATTAGCAAACCGCTATGGTAAACGGGTATGAAGACCAAATCTAAAGGAATCTGCAAAAAAATGAAGGCTCGATCAGCGGCTGAACGATACTGGTGGGCATGAAGGTGTACGTGATTGTTTGCCGAAACCACGGGGCATTGAGCATTTTTACAGGTGTCGATAGTGGGGCATGGGAAACCACCGTTAGCGTTTGGGAGGGTTGAGTCTATGACGTTCAGACAGTTTATTCTTCTGGGGCCTGCGGGCATCGATATTCGGTCGCAGGCGATCGCCCTGGCGGATCGGTGGTCGGTTGCCCACATTCCCATGGACGAACTGATAGAAAGGGCGATCGCCCAAGACTCTCCGCTGGGCAATGAAATTCGCGCCCATGTCGAAGCAGAAGAAGAGATCCCCGATGCCCTGGTGATGAAGGTGCTGCGAAAACGACTGGAACAACCGGACGCCATGTTGCAGGGATGGGTGCTGGATGGCTTTCCAAACACCCTGCCCCAGGCGCAGACGTTGAATGACTGGCTGACGGCGGTGGGGCAACCTGCGCCAGTGGCGGTGTATTTGAAGGTGATGGCGGGGCTGCTGGTCAATCGATTGTGGAATGAACAGGGGCAACACGGCTCGACGGCTCCGATTCAGCGTCGGGTCGAACAGCATCAGACAGACGTGGCTCCCATATTGGAATACTATCGACAGCGATCGCAGCTCACCACGATCAACGGCAGTGTGTCGGCGGCTGAGATTGCCCATGAACTGGCTCAGTTGGGCTACGAAGAAACAGCCGGTGCCGCTCGTATGATTAAAGATGAAGCCGAGCTGGATTCTCTACTGGCACAGAAATCGCTGCTGGTGGTGGATTGCATTGCGGCCTGGTGTGGGTCGTGTAAACAGGTGGCCCCGATGATTGATCAACTGGCGACAACCTATGGCGATCGCGTCAACGTGATGAAAATTGACTTCGACGCCAATCGACAAATCTCAAAGCGGTTTGGGCTAAAGGGAATGCCCACGGTCATGTTCTTTAAGGACGGTGAGCTAATGGAGACCCTGACAGGCGTGAAGTCGTACCAGACCTATGACACCGTTTTGACGCGGTTTTTAGAGTAAACCTGAGCTTGGTTTCAATCTGTTAACTTATATCGACAGTTAAGCGAGGGGATTGCTACGCTAGTAGCCCGATCGAAGTCAGGGAAACGAACGTAGGCGTTGTTCTGCGTTTGCGCAGCATCCATTGCAAGACGCATGCGCCCAAAAGCATGTACCCAGAATTCCATAAAAAAAACACCTGGACACAATGTGCCCCGGTGCATGAACAGTGAGTAAAAGTTACGCCAAGTATAGCGGGGCGATTCATGCTGAGAAGGTTTTCAACAATACATCCTTATGCATCGTTTCGTTGCGATACTTAACGTTACATTTTTTAAGTTTTGGTTACTTAACGTTGCGTTCCACCTTCGGTAGTTCTTAAAGATATTTAGGTGTTGCTGAATAGGGGATGAATCAAAAAAGCGGTCTATAAAATGACCGAGTGTAGGGGCGCACGGTCGTGCGCCCCTACACTCGGTCATTCCTCAACCCAGCAACACCGATAGTTGGATATGTGGGCATCGTCCACTTGCTTGGGAATTTTCTCTGATCTGCCCTTCTTCGCTTTCATTGCTGATCACTTCACTTTCATTGCTGATCAGTGCGAGTTTCTTGTCCAGGGCTCAAAAATCCCATAGGGTTATGTTTGATATAGGTTGGTTTAAAACTTGCAATGGAATGGCACGTATCTGACGCCCAGAGCCTACGGATCATCGATGGTGAAATTGGTTCTCACTCTTTCTCTCCCGCTGAATATGAAATTGTGAGACGCGTAATCTACGCAACGGCAGATTTTGAGTACAAAGACTTAATTCGCTTTTCTGAACAGGCTCTCCAATCTGGGGCTGCCGCTTTTGCTGCCCGCAGCACCATTATTGTGGATGTTCCCATGGTTCAGGTGGGCATCGCTCCCATTCTTCAAGATACGTTTGCTAATCCGGTCTATTGCAGCATGGACACCATCACGCGCCCTCAGCGAGAAAAGACGCTGGCGGCCTGGGGTATCGAGACGTTGGCAAAGCGCTATCCAGAGGCCATTTTTGTGGTGGGGCAAGCCCAAACGGCATTAACTGCCCTGGTCGATCTCATTGAAGCGGAAGAAATTCGTCCGGCGCTGATTGTTGGCACTCCTGCGGGGTTTGTGGGCATGGAGACCATTGAGGACCGACTGCGCAATTCGCTTGTTCCTCACATTCGCATTGAGGGGCGCAAAGGTAGTGCGGTGATTGCTGCCGCCATTGTCGAGGGATTGGTGGAGTTGGCCTGGAACGCCTACGGAAAGGAGCAATCCGGTTGAGGATTGGCGGGTGCAGTATCGCCCTACGGGTTAAGGTTTAAGCCTGTTTCCCCCGCTGCGTAGGTGTTTAGCGTTCTCTAATTTCTGGTTCCCTGACTCTGGCAGGGAACCGCTGCGGGAGCCTCTGGCTCCCATTCAAATTGGAGCCAGAGGCTCTGGCGGGCATTCCCAGCGAGACGCTGGGACAAGGAAGACGCTAAACATGTACCCCGCTGAGCGAGGAAAACAGGCTGGTTTAATGTCTTAACGCAAAGGCGTAAAGCTATACGTAAAGCTATATCTGAGCGTTCGGGAAAGTTAGGGGCACTGGTTTTAGGAATGATTGGCGTCAGGGCGTACGCCGTCATTGGAGCAAACTTAAGAAGCTATTCCTTTCCTAGCCTTTCGTTCAGCCCTCACCCCCAACCCCTCTCCCAAGCCTGGGAGAGGGGAGCCGACCCTCTTGTCCCCCTTCTCCCAATGTTGGGAGAAGGGGCTAGGGGATGAGGGCGTAGCTTCCCGAAGGATGGGCGATCGCCACTTGCTTTATGAAATGAGAATTTCAAGCTTAAGTTGACACAAATAGTAGGCCGTACGCCCCTACAGGCGTTCACGGGTAGTTCGGCGGGTCAGCCTGTCTTCAAGTGCCAGGCGCGGGGCTGAAGAAATGTGCGAATGCCCTCGACAGAAAGGGTTGTGCCCAGGCCAGAATGTCCTCGTCCGGTCCAGGGGAGATAGGGGCTGACGCGATCGCAACAGTTCCAGTACGATGTGCCGCTATTCACCTTCCGAAGAATATTGACCGCACGTGTGCGATCGCCACAGTACACCGCAGCAGTTAACCCGTAGGGCGTATCGTTCATCAACTGCACCGCTTCCTCATCACCGCTGACTTTCTGGATGCCGATGACCGGGCCAAAGGTTTCGTCTTTCATCAATGCCATGTGGTGGGTGACGTCGGTGAAGACTGTGGGAGAAAAGTACCAACCTGTTCCGTCAATGGCGTGCCCGCCACAGCGAAGCGTTGCGCCCTGGGCGATCGCATCTTTCACCTGGCGTTCGAGTTCACTCAGTTGAGGCTTGCGGCTGACGGGGCCGAGATACGTGTTGGCATCCATTGGATCGCCCATGACAAAGCCCTTCACCGTGTCGAGATAGGCATCTAGAAATTCGTCATAGATGGACTCATGGACGTAGATGCGTTCAACCGCACAGCAGCTCTGACCGTTGTTGTAGAAAGAGCCATCGGCAACGGCAGCGGCAACGGCGGCGACATCCGGCACATCATCGCAAATGTAGGCGGGGTCTTTGCCGCCCAATTCGAGCTGTACCT
>JAYKJC010000355.1:0-4559 GCA_035285885.1 Leptolyngbyaceae cyanobacterium
ACGGTAGAATGCGATCGCCCCTTACGCGACTCAACGTCAAACACCTCACCTCATTGACCTGTTTGGCGGGTATATCAATGGCCAGTTTGCTGTTTCACCCTTTAGCAGGGGTTGCTCAAGAAGTTGACCCAGCCTCAGCAACCGATGCTGAAGCCGAGGTTCCCAGTGACGCTCCTGCTTGGGAAGCCCCGGTTATCAACTGGCAACCCGATGAAGGAACCTGGACGCCGATCTCACCTCACCGAGAAGACTACGGAAAAATCAAAGTTGTTTGGCTGGAAGGAACGCCCTATGAGATGGGCTATCAACATGGGGAGTTGCTTTACAATGAAATCCAATCGTTAGGGCGTGAAGTCATTAACTCCCTCAATTTCTTTGGCCGCGTCTTGGGGTTAGGTCGATTGTCGCGTCGGCGATCGTTTCCAGGAGTCTATGAGGAATGCCGGGGGCTAACAGACGCAACCGCTGATATTGGCCTAACGCCTGAGGGCTGCATGGTGCTGGCTCTTGGGGATGTGTATCAGGAATATTTTTCTTACTTACTTCCGAATATTCTCTTCTACGATGGATGCGCGCATTTTGTTGCCACGGGAAATGCCACAGCCGATGGTCGCATGTATCACGGATGGACTCTAGATAACGGTGGTGGCCCGATTGCTTACTGGGCAGACAACCCAACCATTCTGGTGCGCCAGCCAGAAAACGGGATTCCGCACGTCTTTATCACTGTGCCTGGCATGATTTGGCCCAATGGAGGATTTAATGCAGAGGGCATCATCGTGTCAAATAATACGTCGCATCCGGCCAACTATCAAGAACTGGATTTATATGGACGCAGCACCGTACAGTTGATGGGGCAGATAGCGCAATATGCAAGCACCTATGAGGATGCTGTCGAGATTTTGGAGAAACACAATCGCATGCGCTCAAACCTGGTGATTGTCTCAGATGCGGCATCAGGACAGGCCGGTGTGTTTGAGCTACTGGGTCGTGAGATGGGAGTAAGAGAGCTAGATGAGAATGGTCTCCTCTACATGACGAACCATTTTGTTTCGTCGGGTTTTGCGGGGCGGGATACGGGCAGTGACGATGAATCGGCTCTTACTCGATTTTTGAGTTTCCAACAGATGTTAGAGCCAGGAGGAGACCGTACACGCTACGGCACCATCAATCCTGAAGTGGCGGTTGGAATTATGCGCGATCGCACGAACCCCAACACATTCGAGCCGTCTCCTTTAGATGTCAAAGATGACAACGCCAGCATTGGGGGCAATGGCTCCCATCGACAGGTCGTGTTTGACCCAACAGGGTTACGGTTTTGGGTGACCAATAGCGAAGTTGAGCAACCGATTCCTGAAAGTCCGTTTGTTTGCTTCTCGATGCAAGATCTGCTGGGTTTGGCAAATGCTGAGCCGTGTCCATCCCCAGTCATTCATTAAAAAGACTGGACACCATATCTTATCTGTGGCAGTTCTACGGTGCCCTTCATTGAATTGACCTGTATTGACTTGACTTTGATTGAATTGACCTCAATTGAATATTGAACAGGGCTCCTTCTCATCCTCTCATTCTGACTCTAAAACCATAAAACTGTGTCTCGACTGAATCCTATGAATTGCACTGTTTCTGCCCGACCTCCTGCTACTCTCTTAAAGCTCGCAGGACTTGCTCTCTCGCTTGCTGGAAGCATAGTTCTTCTGGGGCAAACAGTTCTTGCCAGGAGTCGAGACAGGGTACTACTCCAGTATCATCAAACCACCATCGAGGTGCCGCTGTCAGACTTGCAGACACTGGCAGCCACTGGCGCAACATCTCCTGCTTTAGCAGAATATTTCCAAAGCATCGACCTTACCCCCGAGGAGACTCAACGGATTCTCAGTCAGGTGGTCTTTGACGAAGGCATTCCAATTAGCAGCAATAGTGTTGAATTTTTGACGATTCAAACGAGTCGATCGATTGGGGATGTGCTGAGACGCGAACGCCGAGAGGATATGCTTACAGCGCTGAGAGAGTCTTTTGCAGATGATCGACAAATTTCAATCATTGAAATTATCGAAAATTATCCTGATTCAATCACTCGGGTCAATCTGGGTCGTCTGGATCGCCTCCAGTCTGACTTGGAGCTGTTTGTTGAGCGCATTGAACCCATTTTGAGCGTTGTTGAACTGCTGTTGCCTGAACTGGTGTGCGACTGCTTACTTGAAGAAGATACCTTGCCAGAAGCATCGTACTCCGATGATGTTCAACGTGTCGGCATAGCTCCTCCACTCTATCCAGAACCAAAGGCAGCACCGAATCAACAGTTGACGAATAATGCCGAAAAGACTTGCAACGGAACGACTCTTGCAGAAAAACGAGCCATCTACGAAGGGGCGATCGCCCAACTCACTACTATCATGAACGAGGGGTCAAGGACTTCTTCACCTATGGCTCAAACCATATCTTTCCTGACAGAAGATGACAGTCTTTCCCCTGATGCAGTTGCTCAGATGGCACCAGCACCTTTAATTCCCCTGAGTCTTGAGGGTCGTTCCCGCATTCCAGACCCGGTGATTGAAGATGTCACCATTGCGTTTGGCCCCTTTCGTCCCTCCTTTAGTGTTGCTGCTTTAGAAGAGTTTATTGAAACGGGTAATTTACCTAATGGATGGCGGTTTTACTTAAGTGTGGCGGGATTGAGTTCGGAAGAATTTCGAACTGCTCTGACTGAAGAAGTCGATGTCGATTTTGCCTTTATGGATGGGTTGTTAAACAATATCCTGGGGGAGTACGTTCTCTACCAGGTCGGGACTGTCATTCATACCCCCTCTGGAGATGCCAACATCCAAGCCTTGCGTTCAGCCTTGATTCTCGCATCCATTGATGATGGGAAAGTTTCACTTTTTGAATTTATCCAGCGCTATCCGGCCTCGCAGATCATTGTGGAGGGGCTAAACCTTGCACGATTGGGCAACAACTTGAGGCGTCGAGGCGTCGTCCGCACAACAACAGCCAGATTAGAAGATCTGTTACTTGAGCTTCAAGCCGGAGTTGCAGATAGTGTCTGTAATTGTGCCCAGGAGTGACCCAGTAATACATAGGTTATAGCGGTGCGCAAGTTGGTTAAGCACAGGCAAGGGGCTTAAGCCCCTTGTTAACAGGCTAATTTTGTACGTGACCCATTTGCACACCGCTATATATCGAACGAGACTTATTCATCCAACGGCAGCAGCACTGAAAAACAGGTTCGTCCTGGCTCTGACTCAACCAGCAGGCTCCCCTTGTGGCGATACTCAATGGTGCGTCGCACCAAATCTAGTCCCAGCCCTGTTCCTTTGCCCATAGGCTTGGTGGTGAAGAAGGGCTCGAGAATCCGATTCTTGATCTCGGGTGGAATGCCGGGGCCGTTGTCTTCAAGTTCAACCCGCAGACAGGGGCCGATCTGGCAGGTTCGGACAATGATTTTGGGCGATGCTCCGTCAGGAGTTCCTTCGTTCAGGGCATCAATGGCGTTGTCAATTAAGTTCGTCCAGACCTGGTTTAGTTCACTGCCGAAGGCCATGATGGGCGGCAGTGTTTTGTCATAGTGCCGTTCCACTGTGATGCCATGCTTGAGCTTAAACGCAAACAAACGGAGGGTATCTTCGAGACCGTCATGAATATCAATCTGCTGCTGAGCTGCACGATCCATGTAGGAGTAAGATTTCATGGATTGCACCAGTGTTGAGATGCGCTCGGCTCCATCAAGGCCATTTTTTATCATGCCCATGACATCCAAGGACAAGGCGAGCCAGCGAATGCCCATATCTCTCAGTTCTGTCGGATCGTCGCGCCAATAGGCGATGAGGGGCTCAAGCTCATCCGGTGAAATTCCCCCTGCTGCCAGTGGCTCAACGAGCTTCCATGCTTCTTCTACTCCATAGTCTTCTAGCCAGTCAGAAAGTGCATCTTCGAGATCGCCCTGGGCGAGGGGATCGTTTTTGGGATGGGCGATCGCCTCAAAACCACGATCGCGCAGTACCTCCCATTGCTGGGTATGGGCTTCATCGGGCTGTTGCTGCCCATAGACCAAATTCATCCGCTGGAGTTCCAGAACGGCAGGTTTGAGATCTTTCATTGCCCGCACCAGCGCTGCCGCTGGATTATTCAGTTCGTGGGCCAGTCCTGCCGACAGAGTGCCCAGTGCAGCCATCTTCTCACGAGTTTGAATAAAGGACTCTAATCCTCTGATGCGTTGACTTAAGGTGCGAAAGATGTCCCGCTCAAATTCCCGACAGCTATGCAAGACTTCTCGAAAATCGCAACAGTTCAGTCGGTAGAGATCGACATCGGTATCTGCCGTCATCGTCACGGGCACGAGGTCTTCCGTTAAGGATTGAATTTCGCCAAAAAACGATGGACTCTCATGGCGTCCAATGGGCATATCAACGCCCCGGCTTTTGCGGGTGACGATGATTTCGCCACTGAGCTGTATGAAAAAGCCTTTGGGTTGCTCTCCTTCTCTGACGAGCACCTCACCAGCGTTGAGTTGGATGTGTTCTGCGCGATCGCACACCCACTCTAGTCGTTCAGGAGGCAGC
>JAYKJC010000356.1:0-2774 GCA_035285885.1 Leptolyngbyaceae cyanobacterium
CCATATCTCATTCGCTTGTGTATAATTGGGGCATTAATCAAGCGAAGTTAATAATCTTTAATAACTTTCGTTAACGTTTTTTAATACTTTGGTGAGTACATCTCTTGTGAAGGTCTCATCCTGAAAAATTTAGAGATGATACGTATTGAGTAGCCATTGAGTAGTCATTGGTTCAGTCTAAATTGTTGCTTTTGATGTCGTTTTTAATTCAGTTTTATTGACTACAGCCCATTCTCATCTTTCATTCGCAGAGCAATGCCAGCACGGTTACAGATTAAACCCGAAGATTGTTCACCCCTGGGGAAGCATATTCTCAGGTATCTCGAACAAAATGGCGTGAGCATGAATCGCCTCGCTGAGTTGTCAGGAGTTCCTCAGCCAAGGCTCCGAGGAGCCTGCTTTAAGGGAACCTGCCCGACTCCCGAAACGCTACGAAAGCTGGCGAGAGTTATCGGTGTTCATCATCTAGAGTTATATACGCTCGCCTATCAAGGCCGTGTAGAGAAGCTGCCGAATGATGCAAACGACAAATTAGATGGCTTGATTCGTCAATTGTTGGAAACGGCACGGGAGCTAGAAATGACGCCCCCAGCGACGTCACCGTCGAAGGCGCAAATTGCTAAAGCTCTGTCGATTTTGGGGTTTGAAGTAGACGGAGAAATGTCTGCGTAGGTCGTTTTCTGATGTAATCCTCAATGAAATCGCTGTGATGTCGTCACGTGGTAAGCGATCGCCCATCTGTCCTGTCGGCCTGCTCGTTGAGCTTAAATCCTGCGGAAAATTTTTATAGCAGATTCAGAATGTGACGATAGGCTGGAAGTTATGAATACTTCTCCAGACCTTTTGACCCAAACCCTTGTTTTCGTTGGTGGTGGGCATAGCCATGCGATCGCCCTCAAGAAATGGGCGATGAATCCTGTTCCGGGCGTGCGCCTCATTCTCATCACCGATGTGGTGCATACCCCCTATTCGGGGATGCTGCCCGCCTACGTTGCTGGACTCTACACCTACGACCAGTGCCACATTGATCTGCGCCCGCTCTGTCAGTTTGGCCAGGTGGAGTTGGTGCGCGATCGCGCGATTGGGTTGGATTTGCAGAACAACACGGTCATCTGCGAGAGCCATCCCCCCGTTGCCTTTGACTATCTCTCCATCGACATTGGCAGCACGCCTTCTATCAACCAAGTGCCCGGCGTTGCGCAGTATGCGATCCCGGCCAAGCCCATCTCGAAGTTTCTTGCCCAGTGGGATGCGGTCTTGGAGCAGATGAAGCGCCAAGACCGCACACACTTTCGAGTGGGTGTGGTGGGGGGCGGCGCAGGCGGCGTTGAGCTGGCAATGGCGATTCAAGGACGCCTTCAATCCGTTTGTAGGGATCGCAGTCAAGCCCTTACAGAGATTGAGGTTCACATCTTTCAGCGGGGTGAGGAATTGCTGCCTCAACGGCACCCGAAAATGCGCCACACCATCCAGCAGGTGATGCGGCAAAAAACCATCCGCCTTCATCTCGGAGAAACAGTGACTGCTGTGACTGCCCATGAGAATTCTCAGGCAAGCGAGTACCAGGTGGTGTGTGAATCGGGGTTGACCGTACCGTGCGATCGCCTTTTTTGGGTCACCCAGGCTTCCGCCGCACCCTGGCTGAAAGACTCTGGCTTGGCGACGGATGATCGGGGCTTCATTCAGGTGAATGACTATCTCCAGTCCACGTCTCACTCCCACGTTTTCGCAGCAGGAGATATTGCCGCGATGATCAATCATCCCCGTCCTAAAGCCGGGGTGTTTGCCGTGCGTCAGGGGCCACCGCTGTTTGAGAACCTGCAACGGGCCGTTTTGAAGCAGCCTTTAAAAGCCTTTCAACCGCAGAAGGAGTTTTTGATTTTGGTTGGCACGGGAGATGAAAAGGCGATCGCCTCTCGCGGCATCATCACCCTGGGGCCGTTTGGATGGCTCTGGCGGTGGAAAGATCACATCGATCGCAAATTCATGGATCAGTTCACCCAACTGGATGCGGTGATGGAGAGCCGCACGTCCCACTCCTGGGGAATCAAGATATTTGGAAAGGGGCTGCTCTCGTTACTTCCTTCATTCTCGTCATCTCTTCCTCCTTCCCCGTCTTCTTCATCTCACTCATCCCGATCCGTGCAGGCTCTTAAACTCACTCCAACCATGCATTGCGCAGGCTGTGCCTCGAAAGTCGGACGTTCTGTGCTTGATCGAGTTCTGCATCGTCTCCAGCAAGAATCTCCCGACGCCTTTCAGCATCCAGATGTTTTACTCGGGCTTACTGAACCAGACGACGCGTCAGCCATCAGCATCCACCACCGCACCACACTGATCCAAACTCTGGACTATTTTCGTGCGCTTGTGGACGACCCGTTTATTTTTGGGCAGATTGCAGCCAATCATTGCTTAAGTGATCTGTTTGCAATGGGGACGTCCCCCCACAGTGTATTGGCGATCGCCAGCCTACCCTACGCCACCGAACGCATCCACGAAGAAACCCTCTATCACCTCCTCTCGGGTGCATTAAAGGTGCTCCATGAGGCAGGGGCCGTGTTAGTTGGCGGACACACCACCGAAGGCAGCGATTTAGCCCTGGGGTTTTCCTGCAACGGATTTCAGGAAACTGGAGCAATGCTGAAGAAAGGCGGAATGCAGGTGGGCGATCGCCTCATTCTCACCAAAGCCCTCGGCACGGGAACGCTGTTTGCTGCCAATATGCAACTCAAAGCCAAAGGACGCTGGATTGAAGGGGCGATCGCCTCCATGCT
>JAYKJC010000357.1:0-5333 GCA_035285885.1 Leptolyngbyaceae cyanobacterium
AAATGATTTGCACATCAAAGCCCATGATGTGCGTGCAATTGAGCAAAAGCTACATTCTCACTGGCAAGCTGAGCAAGCTGAGGCCGAACGGCCTGAGTCGTCTGATGATTGGAGTGAGGCCACGGAAAAGCCAGTGTCCGACCTGGAGTTTGGGATGGCCATTGATGAGGTGTTTGATAGCCCCAATCAGCCGAATCTGGAGCAGCCAGAGGATGGACACGCTGAACATGCTGAACATGCTGAACACATGGATGATGAGCCTCCCTCTTACCCATCTACATTGCCTCCGACCCAACTCGAACAGAGTTCGGATGACCCCCATCCAGTACCTCATACGATGCCCGGTACCGTTTTGGATGAAAGAGGTCACACTCCAATGGAGATGGCACCGTCCACCGACCCTAAACCCACTGTTGACTGGAGAAACAATCGGGACGAGACGAGTCCGTTAATCGGAGACGGAGGATTCCCCAAAATGGTCTCCATCACCCCTTCGTCTCAATCTCAATCAGAACCCAGGTCACCGTATGGTGATCTTTCGCATCATCCGACTGAACTGGCGAGCGATCGCAACATTGACTATCGCACCCTACAAAAGCTGTTGAGAGAACATCAGTGGCGCGAGGCCGATAACGAAACATACTCCATCATGGTCAGGCTCTCTAAGTTTGATCAGCCCGAAGTGGATTGGCCCTGCGTCGATGCCATTCGCAATCTCCCGGCAACCGATTTACACACCATGGATCGATTGTGGTATACCTACAGCGAAGGCAATTTTGGGTTTCGCGAACAGTACCGCATGTATGACCTCACCTCTACCTACTCGAAGCATGAACTCTACTCAGCCTTTGGCAAGGCCGTGAAGTGGATGTTGTTTGAAAAAGAATTTACGGGTTTCAAATACTACAATCAGCTCATTTTCGACCATCACAAAGCACCGAAAGGCCACTTACCTGCGAAGTGGTTCTGGGAAATTTCGCCCTGGGAATCTCTCCGATGTGGAGGCTTAGGGACAGGCCGAGGAGGCTGTGGTCATGATAATCATCTCCTTGCCAACTTTATGAGCCACTTAAAAGAGTGTGGCTTCTTGGTTGCCACCCACCCCAGCGAGTAATCCAATCGAGGATATCCATTGATGATGGCATCGATGCAGCGTCTTCTCGATACGATCGGGCAAGTTTTGGATGAGCCATTTTTAAGAGTCGGTACCGTGTCACTCACATTGAGTGCGATCGCCCAGTTCATGCTATCGCTGCTCATTGCGTTACTCATCTCCCTTGCCTTCAAGCGCATCTTCTCTGAAATCATCTTGAGGCGCATTGGCCTACGGCAGGGCACCCGAGAATCCATCGCCACCATCACCAGCTATGGCCTCGGCACCGTTCTATGCCTGGCTCTGCTGCAAGCCCTTGGTATTAATCTTGCCTCCATTGCCGTCCTGGCGGGCAGCTTGGGCATCGGCATCGGTTTTGGCTTGCAAGACCTCACCCGCAACTTCACCAGCGGCATCGCCATGCTCGTCGAGCAAAAGCTAAAAGTCGGTGACTTCATCGAATGGGAAGGACTCACAGGCTACATCACAGAAATTTCCCTGCGTTCGACCATCATTCGCACCATCACCCAGCGCCACATCGTCATTCCCAATAGCAACCTGATCGGCGCTCAAGTCATTAACTGGACCTACACCGACAGCCGAGGATGGGTGTCCGTATACGTCAGCGTTGCCCACGAGAGTGATCCAGTCGAAGTGATTGAAGCCCTGCTCGACTCCGCCTACCTGGAAGAAAGCGTGTCCTATGAATTTCCACCCGAAGTCTATTTCACAAACTTTGGAGAAAACTCCCTTGATTTCGTGTTGTGGGTGTGGGTCAAGCGCATTGATCTAAAACACAAAACCGAAAGTTCACTCCGCTTCATCATTGACCAAAACTTCCGGCAGTACCGCATCCGTCTGGCCTCACCGCGTTACGATGTGTGGCACCGAAATCCTAATATTGTGCTGCAATCGTCAGTCGAAGAATACGAGCGCAACCCTCAAGTCCAATCTACGGCTCCAAATTTCAACGAAATCTATCCCAAACCTGTTGCCGTTAGAGATCTACTCCAGCAACTGCCCTACTTTGCAGAATGCAGCACCGTTGAACTCCGAAAACTGGTCGAAATTGGCTATCGTAGACGCCTAGAACCAGACGAAGTGCTATACAGAGAGGGAGATCCGGGAGATGCCTTCTACATTATCTTGTCAGGGTCAGTGGGGTACTCACTCAATGGCGATGATCAATTCACGATTATGACCGCAGGCCAGTTTATTGGCGAGTTCTCGTTGATGTTAGGCATTCCCCGAACCGTCACCGTGAAGGCATTTGAAGATACAACGGTCTTTGCCATCAGTCCCCAAGGGTTCAAGCAGATTTTAGACACTCAGCCCCGCCTCTACGACCTGATTGTGACAGAACTGGCAAGGCACGAAGCCGAACTGACCCAGCAAAAGCGGCGACTGCGAGAACTTGGCCTAATTACCCAAGAATACGATAAGAACCCCGTCGCCTGGGTGCAAAAGCAACTGGAGAAGTTATTTGCTCCATAGCTGTGCCATCCAATCTCTCAAACCCATTCCCCCCATCTGGAGATATGTGGTACAGAGCATCGGTACAGCACCTCAAGATCCTTGGGTTCTTTGCCAAAGAACAACGAGTTTTGGTTCACGCGAGGGAGAACCCAGGGATCTGTACTTGTGCTCTAGCTGGCGACCCCCAATGCCTCTTTAATCGCGTCTTCCTTCGCCCGAAACCCTACCAGCACTGCCGTACCGTCCTTCACGAAAAGCGGACGCTTCAGCAGCATCACATCTTGAGAAAACGCCTCAACCCACTGAGCCTCTGACCATTCTTTCTTGTCGTCACCCAGCGCCCGATAAGACTGCCCCGAGGTATTGCGCATGGGCTTAGAGCCAAGAGCCTCGACCCAACCCTCAATCATCTCGCAAGTGGGCGGTGCTTCTTTGGTGTTGATAAACTCATACTCGACCCCATTTTTGTCGAGCCACTGAAACGCTTTCTTGCAGGTGCCGCAGTTGGGAATGCCGTAGACTTGAATTGCCATAGGGAGTTCATATTTCTAAAACTATTGTTGCCATTATTTCACAAAAATATACAATCTCGTTGGTTTTGCCATGATGAGACAGACTCCTCAGCGGGAAATCTGAAGAAGTGCAGAACCGTTGAGAGATGGAATCATGATTGCTACAACCAGTGCCCGTGAAGCTTGCGCCCAGGAACAATTCTTTGTGTCATACAACCTTGCCGAGAAAGTTCCATCTCCCAAAACGCCGCTTCCCCATCAATCAGAAGCACTTAAGAAATTCAAGCATTGGTTTGATCTCAATCACCCAACATCAGGTGGAATTTTAGTCTTTCCGACTGGTAGTGGTAAAACATTTACGTCTTGGCGTTTTCTTTGTAATGAAGCTATTCCCCAAGGCTACAAAGTACTGTGGTTGGCACATACCCATCATTTGCTGGAGCAAGCATTTTATGGACTCCAGTCTGAGGTTGGGCAAATTGCAGGCGGTAAAAAAGAGCTTCGGGTTCGAGTCGTATCTGGAACAACGGGACATCACAAACCTGCTGAAATTGAACCCAGTGATGATGTTCTGATTTGTACGTTGCAATCAGCAACTCGTGCCTACGAGAAGAAGCACCCACGATTCTTTAAATTTCTAGAGTCTAGTCAGGGTAAGTTGTTTGTGGTGTTTGATGAAGCCCACCATTCTCCCGCACCCAGCTACTCTAAGTTTATTCAGGCATTGCAGAAAACTTACTCTGAGATGCATCTCCTAGGACTAACGGCGACGCCCACTCACAGCAATGAGAAGCAAGTTGGCTGGCTAAAAGAGCTATTCCAGCAAGGAATCCTTCACCAGGCTTATGTTTCAGAATTGATGGCAAGCAATATTTTGGCAGAGCCGACCTTTGAAACCATTCAAACCCAGGTAAAAAAAGAGCTGAACGAGAGTGATTTGAAGCAGTTGATTCAGAGCAGCCGAGATTTGCCAGAAGGGATTGTCACTCAACTCGCTGAACATGCAGGGCGCAACAAGCATATCGCAATTCACTACGCGAAGAATAAAGAGAAATATGGCAAAACAATTATTTTTGCAGATCGGTGGTACCAATGCGAAGCTATTAAGACTGAGTTGATCAACCAAGGCATTACAGCAGACACCATCTATACAAACTCCAGTGAGATGAAAGCTGTAGATGAGTCAGGCAGTACTCACTTCATCGAGCGTAACCGTGTCGCCATTGAGAAGTTTAAGAAGAATGAGTTTGATGTGCTGATCAATATCCGCATCTTGACGGAAGGTACTGATATTCCTGATGTCAGAACGGTCTTCCTGACTCGTCAAAGCACCAGCAAGATCTTGGTGACTCAAATGGTGGGTCGAGCTTTGAGAGGAGAAAAGGTTGGCGGGACGATAGATGCCTTTGTTGTTTCATTCATAGATGAGTGGGATGAGAGCATTCCATTTTTCTATCCAGAATGGGTAATTGATCCACCTCCTATTGGCCTACCAATTATTGATCCACCACCACCTTCTCCTAGACAAAAAATAAGTATTGCTCTCAAAGCAATTCGAGATTTGCTTAGAAAGCTGTCTATCGACGTTATTCCTGGAGAACATCTGAAGTATTTACCTTTGGGTTGGTATGAGATTGATATTGATGATGCTCAAGATGATGAGATTGAACATGACTCTCGTTTAGTGATGGTGTTCGATTATGAGGCTGAAGCGTATCAAGCTTTTATTAAATATCTTCAAGAGAAGAAGGTCTATATCTGTGATCAGTTTTCTCAAACCGAACTGACACAAGAAGAGAAAAGCAGGAACTTAAATACTTGGGACAAGCAATTTTTTGCTGAAGTGAAAACTAGCCGTGAAATTCTTCTCGTGAATATGTTTCATATTGTTCGGCATGTTGGTCAGAATGATGGTAAAGCCCCGAAATGGATTGAGTTTTCAGAACGTGAACATCATGATTTGGATGCGATCGCCCAACACTACATCAACCTAGATTATGGCCCCAGAAAAGTAAATGAAGAACTCAGAGAAGAGTTTGGAAAAGAGGAACGGTATTGGGACATCCTATACACGACATTTGACTTCTTCAAAACTCACTACGATGCTTGTGTGAATCGAATCCTGAATGAAGCAACATCACCACCTCCACATACTCCAGTACTGCCACCTGATGAGTGGAAAGTCATCCGAGAACGGGTGTTAAATCGCGATCGCCATCGATGTTTGTGCTGCCTCCATAAGAATTCTGATG
>JAYKJC010000358.1:0-21302 GCA_035285885.1 Leptolyngbyaceae cyanobacterium
CGTCCGTGAATTAAAGCGGTCGTGACATCAACTAGTCCCGTATGACCAGATGGGGAAATCCTTATATTTTAAGGACTTTCCCACATGGTAGTCTTAGGTGATTATCAGAAGTTAAGCTAGATTTGAACTGCAAAAGGGGATGATGCATCCCCCATACAAGGCCCATGCAAGGTGAGTTAAACGAAATTGATATTCGCAGCATTCTGCAACTCGTTGAGTTAGGCCAACGAACGGGGGAGCTTTATGTTGAATCTTATGCACTGCCAAAAGGAAATTGGGCGGGCGATCGCCCACGCCACGAATCCTCTACCCCACCCTCCTGGTTTGTCTTCTTTCTCAACGGCAGCATCACCTACGCCGCCGATCATCAGGCGCATAACCTCCAGCGATTAAACGACCACCTGAAGCATTTAGGCATTCACCATTCATTACCTGACACCACGGCTCCGGCGATCGCCACCACCAACGCCCCTGAATATGGATACTTGTGGGCACTGCTAGAAAACCACATCCTCACTCCACACCAGGGTCGAGCCATTGTTCACAGCATGGTCAGAGAATCTCTCTTCGATCTCCTGAGCCTGCATCAAGGTGCCTTTATCTTTGAGGTCGGCCCTTCGCTCGCCCCTCAACTCGCCAACTTTCGCATCGATCCGCTTGTGGGTGAAGTGATGCAGCAAGTTCAACTCTGGAAACAGCTCAGTCCGAACGTTCAATCGCCCGACCAATATCCTGTGCTGCTCCAGCGAGAACGCCTGAAAGATGCTCTACCGCCTGACCTCTATCGGGGGCTGGTGACCTGGGCAAACGGACAAACCTCCATTCGGCAACTGTCTCGCTTAATCGGTCAGTCCATCCTGTCTATCGGTCAAGCGCTCTACCCGCACATTCAAGAAGGAACGATCCAACTGACGGCCCATCAGCCCCAGCCTGAGAGTCCAGGAGAGCAGTCCGTCTCCCATCCAATGCGATCGCACGACTACACACCCCGCGTGGTGTGCATTGATGATGGGCTGACCCTCCGCAAAACCGTGGAAACCATCTTAGGAGATCAGGGCTATGAAGTGACATCCATTGCCAGCCCAACAAAAGCCCTAAGTCTCGTGTTTCAACTGAAACCCGATTTAATTCTGTGCGACATTGCCATGCCTCAGCTTGATGGCTACGAAGTTTGCGCAATGTTAAGAAAGTCTACGGCCTTCCGTCAGACTCCGATTGTCATGTTAACCGGCAAAGACGGGTTCATCGATCGGGTCAAAGCCCGCATGGTTGGGGCAACTGACTATTTGACAAAGCCCTTTGGAGAGAGTGAACTTCTGCTTCTGATCGAAAAATATGTTGGGTTGGGAACACCCAATCGGGAAAATCCGAATAAATTATTGGCAGAAGCAGTGAAGAATGAGTTAGAAATTAATATCTCAGGATCTGTATCATCTCCATCTTCTGTCTAAGTATCGTAGTATCTGAACTAAGGTGTAGTCAGTTCATGAATGCTCCTGATTGCCTCTCAAGTTCTGGAAAACACATTGAATGAGGCGATTTAATAGACATGGTATGTTTTCCCGTTACTTTTCTCGATTAGTTAGGTAGGAGCTATGAGTACGGTCTTGGTGGTTGAAGACAGTGTCACACAACGAGAAATGATTACGGATTTATTACGGGGTAGCGGTCTCGATGTGACGGTAGCGAGTGATGGTGTCGAAGCACTCGAACAAATCAATGGCCATTGTCCAGATTTGGTCGTACTCGACATTGTGATGCCCAAAATGAACGGATATGAAGTGTGTCGGCGGCTCAAAGCTGACCCACTGACCCAAGATGTTCCGGTGGTCATGTGTTCGTCAAAGGGTGAAGAATTTGATCGCTACTGGGGGATGAAGCAAGGGGCAGACGCATACATTGCTAAGCCGTTCCAACCCAATGAACTTGTTGGCACCGTTAAACAGCTTCTACGCGGATGATATGCACACTAGGTCTGATATGCACGATAGGTCGATATTATGGTTGGCAATCCAGATTTCCTAACAAATAAAGGACAAGAGCAAGTTCCTGAATTTCAAGAGCTCGAAAGTCCTGAAGGTGAACTCCATCTTAGGTTTCTGACGGCATCAAATAATGAGTTTGCGCTTCCCGCTGTGGGGATTCGAGAAGTCATTTCACCTCCACCTGACCGAATTACACCGATTCCGAACATTTCACCCCTGCTTTTGGGTACTCTCAATGTGCGTGGTCGTGTTGTTTGGGTTGCTGATTTGGGTCAATTTCTAGGAGAATCGACCCCCCTCGCAACCGATCGCGCAGAGATCCCCGTCATTGCAGTGGAGGATCAAGATATCATGCTGGGGCTAGCCGTTCACTTCATCATTGGCATGGAATGGTTAGATGCAGACGAGGTGCAGATGCCAATAAACGCTCCTGATAGCATGGCTCCATTTTTGAAAGGAGAATGGTCAGCAGACGCCAATAATGAGCATTGTCTGAGGCTGCTGGATCAGGTATCAATTCTTCGGTCTGCGCGGTGGGCCGCATAACCTTGTTGTTTATGAGATCAAGACTCACCAAAATAGGGGAGACACATGGGATTAGGCACTGACTACGCACAAGAATATAAAAAGGCTGAGAAAGCCTACATGCAGGGTAATTACGAAGATGCGGCCAGCATCATCGATCAGCTGGTTGAGGCTTATCCTGAAGATGTCAGTGTTTGTTTGCTCAGGGGACACATTTATTGTTACGGACTTCATGAATACGGCATCGCTCAAGAGCAGTATCAGGCCGTCTTGTCGTTAACTTCAGAGCCTGAATATGTTGATTATGCAAACAATGGGCTCGCTTATGCAAGTCAATTTGTAGCCGCAGATTCAACATCGCAACACGACCTGATGGATGAAGAATTGCCCCCGGATACCGACGAACCGAGTGAAGGGGACGATTGGCTTAAGTTGCCGGATGAAACCTTGATGGATGATGATGAAGTCGGCAACATCACCTTTTCTGATCTGGATTCTGTCGGGTTTGCCAGTTCCAACGGCAATGGCGTTGCGGTTAATGAAGGGAGAGCTGACGATCCGTTTGCGGCTGAGGATCCATTCGCAACAGACGATCCGTTTGCAGACAGCCCCTTTGCAGACAATCCCTTTTCTGATAGCGACGTTGATGGCCCCTATCAAGACTCGTCTACTGACCCCTCCGCTGACAATGAACTATCGAGTGGCGACGTTGCGTCTACCCTAGAAGCTCCCTTTGCTAGTGACGAGTTCTCGATGGATGAGTATCAAGCTCAAGGGTCAAGTTCTGATGTGGAGAACCCCTTTGGTGATGAGGATAATCCGTTTGCGGGTGGGGGCAATCCGTTCGAGGACGAAGGCAACCCATTTGTAGATGAAGGGGGAAGTGGGGCGATCGCCCAACCCGCTGATGATGATGATGCAGTTGACTCGTTTTTTGCGTCCGATAATTTTGCATCAAACAATTTTGCGTCAGACGATTTTATGTCAGACGAGGATGATGAAACCGACACTCCCTTTGCGGGTGCGAGTGATACCGACAATCCCTTTGCCTCAGCATCACCACCCATTGAAGACGAAACGCTGTTTATGATGGCTGAGGATGAAGATGAGGATGCCTCATTTGAGGAAGAAAGCCCTCAGACCTATCCTGCGGATGCCTATGGTGAAGAGAGCCTTTCTGACGACTATGGCAGTGGCGAGTACCGTAGTGACGACTATAGCAGTGGCAACGACGCGTATGGCGCTGCTAATGAGTACTCGAACTATGACGTATCCAATGATGATTTAGATAGCAATAGCTCGGGCCCCTATGAAGGTGAGGCTTACCGATCGGACGCGGGATACACCTATGGTGAACAAAGTGAAGATACGGGTCGGGCGCTTGACGAACAAACGGACTTAACCTTTATCTCTTCAAATTCAGGCATCTTTGATGAAGAGAACTTCGATGACAATGACGAAGAGAGCTTTGATCAGTTCAATCGTCAAGACTTTAATCGTCAAGAGGCGAACTTTTCGGACGATGATTTCCCTCAAGACGATTTTGATCAGCTAGATGACGACTTCCTGACGGCTGATGAGGCGGCTCTGGGAGATACAACGCCCTCGACCAGCGAAGCTCCTGGATTTGACTTCTTAGATGAATTTGACGAATTTGACGACATGGGGAGCGTCCCCGACTTCGATTTGTCAGAAAATTCAGCAGGCTTTACTAGCCCGACTGTTGGAAGTCGGTCGGGAATGACCAGCACTCCAAGTAGTGGGGGTAACGTTAGCGATATTGGGTTTGATTCTGAAGAATTTACGGATCAGTCACTGATTCAAGACGAGGAAATTTTTAGCCTCTCAGGAACACCCGATCAGCTTCCGGCATTTGCTCAGTCTGGCATGGTGAGTGCGGAGGCTCCGATGAGTGCTGAGCAAGGTTGGACGGCTCCCCTGCAAAATGCCTCTCTGGGAACGAAAAAGCTGATTATTTCTGGGGTGACGGGGGTCGTGTCGGCGATCGCCGTTGCGGCTGTAAGCTATGGTGCAGCGACCTTGGTGCCAGAAAATCGAGACGCTGTCGTCAAAACGGGTGGACTGATGGCCCTTGCAGCGGGTATAGCGGGATGCGGAACATCATTTGCGCTGAGCCGCGTGGCCCTGAGTCCTGTCGAGAAAACGGCTGCAAACCTCCATGCCCAATTTGATACCGTTTCAAAAGGCAACCTCAATGCACGAGCCACCGTGTACTCAGAAGATGAGTTCGGGATGCTGGCGAACGAATTCAACCAGATGGCGCGCATCATCCTCACCACAACCAGTGAAGCTCAACGCAAAGCTGAAGAACAAGAACAGGCGAAAGAAGACCTCCAGCGTCAGGTGATTCGCCTTCTGGATGATGTGGAAGGTGCGGCTCGTGGAGACTTGACGGTTCAGGCCGAAGTCACCGCCGACGTTCTCGGAGCGGTTGCCGATTCCTTTAACCTCACCATTCAAAACCTGCGAGAAATCGTTCAGCAGGTGAAACAGGCCACTCGGCAGGTGAGTAAAGGCTCGACCGAAAATGAGATTTTTGCGCGATCGCTCTCCTCTGATGCACTCCGGCAGGCTGAAGAACTGGCCGTTACGCTGAATTCTGTGCAGGTGATGACCAACTCGATTCAGCGTGTGGCCGAAAGCGCCCGTGAGGCAGAAGAAGTGGCTCGCTCTGCATCGGCAACCGCACTCAAGGGTGGAGAAGCGGTTGAACGCACCGTGTCCGGTATTCTGCAAATCCGAGAAACGGTCGCAGAAACTACCCGAAAAGTGAAGCGATTGGCTGAATCCTCCCAAGAAATTTCGAAGATTGTCGCGTTAATTTCGCAGATTGCGTCTCGAACGAACCTGCTGGCACTCAATGCCAGTATCGAGGCGGCTAGAGCGGGTGAAGCGGGTCGAGGGTTCGCCATCGTTGCCGATGAGGTTCGCCAGTTGGCCGATCGAGCGGCCAAAGCATCGAAAGAGATTGAGCAAATCGTCTTACAAATTCAAAGTGAGACGGGGTCTGTCATGACAGCAATGGAAGAAGGAACTCAGCAGGTCATTGAGGGAACGCGCTTGGCGGAGCAGGCGAAGCGATCGCTCGAAGACATTATCCAGGTATCCAACCGCATTGACGCACTGGTTCGATCCATTACGGCAGATACGGTGGAGCAGACCGAAACGTCGCGGGCCGTGGCGCAGGTTATGCAGTCTGTTGAGTTAACCGCTCAAGAAACCTCCCAAGAAGCCCAGCGAGTGTCAGGGTCATTGCAAAGTCTGGTGGGCGTTGCCCGCGATCTGCTGAATTCTGTGGAACGATTTAAAGTTGAAGAGACGGATGCAAACTAATCATCCTTCGGCGAAATTCGTCAGAACTTCGACAGAACTTCAATACATCGGGTATTCAATGTTTGGGAAGGCCCGTTACCCAAGAGAAGCTTCTACGACCCTAGAAAAACGTGTTTATCTAACATTCATGCAACCTCGACGACAATTTCAACACTGAAATGAAGGCAGACAGGCCAGAATAGGGTACGTTAACCAACATGACACCAGGGTACTTCTGACAAGCCACTTCTCATCGATTCAGAACCAAGGAGGAGCCTCGAATGCAATCGGAACAGCAACAACGAATCATGGGCTATTTTATTGAGGAGGCCAAGGATCACCTCAGTACGATTGAGCAGGGGTTGCTGAATCTCCAGGGCACGATTGAAGACCCAGACCTCGTTAATGAGGTGTTTCGAGCGGCTCACTCCGTCAAAGGGGGTGCTGCGATGTTGGGGCTAGACAGCATTCAACAAACCGCCCACCGCTTAGAAGATTATTTCAAGGTTCTCAAAGAATGTCCGCTTAAGATCGATCAGAAGTTAGAGAGTCTCTTTTTACGCGTTTTCGACACCCTTCAAGATTTATTGGAGCAGCTTCAGGGACCGTATGGGCTGACCACTGATGCCGCAGCTCAAATCATGGGAGACGTTGAGCCTGTGCTTGCCCAACTCAACAGTCACCTGGGGCAGTTGGTTGAGGCGGCAGGCCATACTCCACCCGATGAGGTCGATCTCACCCATACGGTCGCCGCGCCTGTGGCTGAGCCTGCACCTACACCTGTATCGGCATCAACGTCCACAAAATCCGAAGACGGTGCGCTTCGGCTGTATTTCCAAAGCGATGTTCCTGCTCAGTTGCGTACGATGCTAGGGCTGTTTAAGCAGCCTGATACAGGTGCGGTTCGGCAGCAACTTCAAGATATTTGTACGGCCTTTGCTCAGGCGGGTGAGTCTTTCGACCTTCCTCAAAACTGGAGTCATTTAGCCATCTTGGCTCAACGGGCGATCGCCAGTCCAGACAATGATTTTCGTCATCTAGCGCCTGCCCTAATTAAGGACTTTAAGCAAGCACAAGATTTAGTCTTGGCAGGAAAAGCGGATGAAATCACCCCGAGTCCAGCTCTACAGGACATGCAGCCGCTGACCGATGTTACAGACGAAGAACTCCCTGTGCTGACCTCAGAAGACTTGCTGGGTGACATGACTGATTTCCTCGACATTGACAGTGAGGCTTCGATATCAGATGACGACTTGTTTGACGACGATGCACTCTCTAGCCTGGGTGAGTTGGAACAGGATAACGGGAGTTCCGACGCTGACTTCACAGAAGATGACTTATTCGGAGCAAGCCTGGGTGAACTGGATTTAGATTCAAGTGACCTAGAGGGCGATTTAGATTTAGACCACTTGGGCACCCCAAAAGTGGACGAACCAGCGAAAGAAATCAGTGCACCAGCGACACCCAGTGCAATCAAGCAAGGTCCCCAAGTTGGAACAGCTGAGTTGAACAGTCTGGCGGATCTTTTTGAGAATGAAGCTCCTGAACTCGGGATGGACTGGCACGAGGAAATCATTGATGATGCATCAGATCTAATGGTGGATGGGCTCGCCCTCGATGCGTCAAATGACTTCTCTGACTTACTGTTTGATGAAGGTACCTCTCCAGCCAGCCCTGAGCATGAGCATCGTGCCGATGACATTTCTGGAATCATGGCAGGAATAGATGAGCTGTCTGCTTCTCCTTCTAGCTCCAGTTCTGCCTCAGACGATGAATTCTCTGACTTGTTTTCAATTGGTACTTCAGAGGATACAGGTTCTGCCGCTGAATCGACACACACACCCGAGTCATTGCCTGATGAAATCGACGATTTGAGTAACTTTTTCGACGCCAGCGACGATTCTCCAGCAGAAGCCGATCATTCTGAAGACTTCTCCGACTCTAATGATTTGAGCTTCTTAGAGGGTTTGTCAGACGACGCTAGTGACGCTGGTGACGATCACGCTAACGAATTCTTGGCACTGACTGACGAGGATGCGGCAGGGGCAGATCTGCTCGCGGAACTCTCAGCAGATTCTGGCGACGCGAGTGACATTGATGATTTGCTTGCATCGGTTGATAATGATTCGTTTTCGGACAGCTTGGATACAGACGCTAGCGATGGTTCAGCGGATTTTGAGCTTGAGGATTTGTGGGACTCCACTTCAGATTCAGGCGATGAGCAGGAGGATTCCGGAACTAGTGATGCGCTTGATTTTGCCTCATTCTCTGAAATCGACAATCTGGCTGAGACGGATGAGGTGGCTGAGACGGAACTGTCTGGGATGGAGTTGCCTGAGACTGACATTTTTGAGAGTGAAATCTCAGAGAGTTACGAGTCTCTTGATTTAGATGAATCGGCAGACGAGAGCAGTGAAGATCTAGACCAGTTGCTTGCAGATGAGTTTTCTGAAGAACTACTCAGCGATCAAGAGGCCAGTGATCAAGAGGTCGAAGAAGCTTCATCTGAATTAGACGCTTCATTCCTGGATACCTCCTTCACAGATACCTCCTTCACAGAGGGACTGGATGGAATGCTTGATGAGTCCAGTCAGGGGGAGGAAGCGATTGATGATTCTTCCTCGGATACCCTTAATGCTGACCTGGAGCTAGATTTTGGGGATGCCTTTGACGGCATGGGTGAAGCAGTTGACGGTGACTTGCCTGACTCTCTAGACCATATGCTGGATGGGGCTGAAGATTCGTCAGGGGGGTCGGATTCACTGTTCGGCGATCGCCCTGAAAATAAAACTGCTGAGCCAGGTCACGCTGAACCAGACCCCGATGAAGTTGGAGATTTTGCGTCCCAGGCTCTTGAGTCATCCAGCGATGACCTCGATTTTTTCAATTCAAACAACACCAGCTCTGACGGCCTTGGACTGGATAATCTTGGACTGGACGACCTAGGATCTGATGAGCAAGATTCAGCAGACCTTTTGAGCGATGATGTGGATAATTTCTGGGATAGCGATGATACATCCGACGATGTAACAGACATTGACGCTCTGTTTGGTAGCGATGATGCATACGATGGCATCACGTTTGATGACTTTGATAGCTCTGACGACGTCGGTTCCGACATCATGCAAGACCTCCCCGATGGACTACTTGATGAATTGTCGGACGAGTTCGATAGTTCTCCTTCTGAAGAACAGCCATTGGTTTATGAGACCGAGGCTGTAGTCAGTGCTTCAGATCAAGCTGAACATCAATTCAACGACTTCGACGCTCAATCAAGTATCGGTGATGAAGACAGTAGTGACCATGCAAGTGATTATTCAGATGACCCAGATATCAACAATGCCTTTGATGAATTAGAGGGGCTTGAATTTGATGACTTGCCCGACTTTGAGTCCGTCCCGAGCGAAGGTGATGGGTTCGATGAATTGAATGAGTTAGAGGGGCTAGATTTTGGCCTGGGAGAAAACGTAACCGCCTCCGATCAGACCGACAGCGCTGATAATCTAGACGCTGATGAGGCTCTTGATGGCATCGAGAGTGAGTTTGATTTTGAGCTAGAAAGTGAGCCTGCTGAGTCTTTGTCTGGCACTGAATATTTATCAGAAGACGCTGAGGAAGAAAGTCATGAAGACTCTTCATTAGACATGTTTGGCTCAATGCCAGCAGCTTCCAGTGCGGGCTTTGAGTCTGAAGCCATGCCTTCAGGAGAGAGTGCTTCCGTCAATTTCGAGATGGCTGAAGACGTGGGGGTTCAACTAGACGATTCTGAACTAGATGATTCTGAACTAGAAGACTTTAGCTTTGACATGGATGAATCGGCAGAAAACTCAATCACAAGCGGGTTCGATGACTTAGATGCGCTCTTAGATGATGACGCTGACTTAGACGGTGGTCTGGACTCGCTGACTCAAGACGACGAAAGCTTCGATGAGCTGGATAACTTGTTGAGTGATGTTGATTCAGAACCTTCTGCTCCAGAAGAGGGAGAATTTGACGATCTGGATGCGTTATTGAGCGATAGTCTGGGTCAGGTATCTGCAACGTCGGATGCTGATGAGACACAACTGTCAGATATTTCTGCCTTGTCAGATGACAACTTTGATGACCTAGAAGCGCTATTAGATACTCCTTCAGAGTTACACATTGGAGTTGCAAATCACTCAGACCCTATAGACTCATCAGATGGCTCTGACGATAGTGATTTCTCAGATTTAGAGAAGCTTCTGGAAGATGCGGATCAGACCCTGGTTGCGCCCCCTTCTGCAAAAACGTCTCGTGGGGGTTCCCCGATTCCAAATCGCCGTCCAGTGAGGCGAGGAAGCGGAGGATTCTCGGAGCAAACCATGAGGGTTGCGGTGAAGAATTTGGACAACTTGAATAACCTCGTGGGGGAACTCGTTGTCAACCGAAATAGCCTTGAGCAGTCTCAAGAAAGGCTTCGACAGTTTCTTGACAATTTGCTGTACCAGGTTCAGCAGTTAAGTGACGTGGGGCAGCGAATGCGCGATTTGTACGAGCGATCGCTCCTCGAAAGTTCTCTATTATCCAGTCGCCGCAGCTATCAGTTGGCCAACCAGTCAGGCGGAGAATTCATCGAATCCGCAGAAGCAACTCACGCCACCGGAGCGAGCTTTGATGCGCTGGAGATGGACCGATTTACTGGGTTCCACACCCTCTCCCAAGAAATGATTGAGTTGATCGTCCGGGTTCGGGAAGCCGCATCTGACATCGATTTCGTCATTGATGAAAGTGACCAAACCACCCGAATGTTTCGACAGGTCACGACTCAGCTCCAGGAAGGGTTAACTCGGTCTCGCATGGTGCCCTTCGCCCAAGCGGCGTCTCGTTTACCGAGAGCCGTACGCGATATTTCAATTAAATGTGGAAAGCAGGCCGAGCTTGAGGTCGAGGGCAAGGATACGTTAATTGACAAGATGATCTTGGAGCAGCTTTATGATCCCATGACTCACTTGGTCAACAATGCCATTACCCATGGCATTGAAACCCCCGAAGAACGTCATGCGCTAAACAAACCTCCAGTCGGCAAGATCACCATTCGTGTCTTTCACCAAGGTAACCAGACGATTATTTCGGTCACCGATGACGGTGCAGGAATTGACCCCGATAACGTTAAGGCAAAAGCTCTGCAACGGGGGTTGATTTCACCCGAAGAAGCGGTTGAAATGACGCGTTTAGATATTTACGATCTCCTCTTCCATCACGGCTTTAGCACTCGCGATCAGGCCGATGATTTCGCGGGTCGGGGTGTGGGCATGGATGTCGTGCGCACCAGCCTGAGCGAGATTCGCGGGGTCATCAATATCGATTCAACGGTTGGACAGGGAACAACCTTTACAATTCGCTTGCCGCTGACGCTCAGTATTTCAAAGGCACTCTTGTGTGTGAGTAACCGTGCGCGGATTGCTTTCCCAATGGACGGGGTCGAGGACATGCTGGATGTGCCGAGCGATCGCATCCAAAACAACGAAGAAGGCAAGCCCTGTATCTACTGGCGAGACATTGTGTTGCCGTTCTATCCTCTGTCTGAACTGCTGAAATATAACCGGATGTTGGGGCGCGGCAGCGTTTACGGAGGCAACCAGGAAGAAGATGTTGTTTCAGTGGTCGTTCTACGGAGTGCGGGTAACTATCTGGCGTTGCAAGTTGACCAGGTGTTGGGAGAGCAAGAAATTGTAATCAAACAGTTGGAAGCTCCAATTCCCAAACCTGCGGGCATCGCTGGGGCGACAGTTTTGGGAGATGGCCGCATCATGCCCATTGCCGACGTATTGGAATTGATTGATCTTTCCATGGGTCGGATTCGCAAGGAAGTGGGCAGTTCTCTCTGGGAGCAAGAAGCGGCTCGAATTGCGACGGTCGATACAGTCGAAGTGAAGAGCGAACCTACGGTATTGATTGTGGACGACTCCATCACCGTTCGCGAGCTTCTGTCGATGACCTTCAACAAAGTGGGCTATCGGGTCGAGCAGGCCCGCGACGGTCAAGAAGCCTGGGAAAAGCTCAAGTCTGGGTTACCGTGTGAGCTGGTCTTCTGCGATATTGAAATGCCCAGAATGGACGGACTGGAGTTGCTCTCTCGACTGCAAAAAGACCCCAACCTGAAGAACCTGCCGATCGCCATGCTGACCTCACGAGGAGCCGATCGCCATCGGCAAATGGCCGTTCAGCTTGGAGCCAAGGGATACTTTACGAAGCCTTATTTGGAAGAAGTATTGCTGGATGCGGCTCAGCGAATGCTGAACGGAGAGGTTTTGATCGGGAATGCTTAATTGACTAAGCGTCTGAACCGGGTTTAGAAGCGTCATAGTCTCTATATTCGTTCAAGGATATATTCGATACGCTGGGGCCAAACACGCTTGTTTGCCGAAGTTCGGCGGATTAAAACATGCCTTATTCCCAGGAGAGTCCATCATGCGATCGCCCAATATAGACGCCCGTAACCCTGTAGTACTGGTTCATGGTCTTGATGATACGCCTGCCAAGATGGCGGTGATGCAGCGGTTTCTAGAAGCTGAGGGATGGACGGCACGGGCGATCGCCCTTTCTCCCAGTAATGGAGAAGTTGGTTTGGAGAACTTGGCAGAGCAGCTTTCCGTATTCATTGACGATCATTTCGAAGCGCAGCCCGTTGATCTCATCGGGTTCAGCATGGGCGGCATCGTCAGCCGATACTATGTGCAGCGCCTGGGCGGGATTCGTCGGGTGCAGAGGTTAATCACCCTGGCATCTCCCCACAGTGGCACCTGGATTGGCTATCTGAGACAAAACCGGGGGGCGTCACAAATGCGCCGTTCGAGTGCGTTTCTCCAGGATCTCAATCAAGATGTAGCGATGTTAGCCGACCTACAGTTCACCTCGGTGTGGACACCGTTTGACCTGATGATTGTGCCTGCGGAGAGTTCGCAGCTTCCCATCGGGGATGAGATCACCATTCCAGTTTGGGCTCATTCATTGATGGTGAGCGATCGCCGTTGCCTAGAGGCCATTGCCCAGCAATTACAGAAGCCCGCCAGAAATGCTAAGCAAGCGGCATAAATACATAAATAAAGCCGCATCTCCAAAAACATTGGTTTTCCATTGGTTTTCCCAAGCGCACATCACTATCCAGTTTTTCTTAAGCGTGTAGCGTTATGTGGCGGTTTGCAACCGCGTTAAGCACAAAAACAGTTGTGGGGGACGCAACGCGTCTCCCACAACTGTACTTAACCCACGCGCATAGCGATATAGAACAGTGTTCACAAAAATCCTTCAAAAAGGTTTATGGCTTTGTGTTAAGTTAAGCTTTGGTCTTGAAACAGTTTGGGTCTGAAAACGTTTGAATTTGAAACATTCGACACACTGCATCAAGCACACTATAGCCGTTATCATTCACTGAGAGAGATTTGTGAGTTCTACTGCTACTGCTAGCCCAAAGAGTACACGTCGCGCGGTCTTCCCGTTTACGGCGATTGTGGGGCAGGAAGAAATGAAGTTGGCGTTGTTGCTCAACGTGATCGATCCCAAGATTGGGGGGGTCATGATCATGGGCGATCGCGGAACCGGAAAATCGACCACGATCCGTGCCCTGGCTGATGTGTTGCCAGAAATGGAGGTGGTTGCTGACGATCCCTTCAGCAGTCACCCCAGCGATCCAGAATTGATGAGTGATCTGGTGCGGGAGAAGGTATCGAAGGGGGAGTCCCTTGAGGTGACAAAGCGGAAGGTCATGATGGTCGATCTTCCCCTGGGAGCAACGGAAGACCGAGTGTGCGGCACCATTGACATCGAGAAAGCGCTGTCGGAAGGGGTTCGAGCCTTTGAGCCGGGGCTACTCGCCCAGGCCAACCGAGGCATTCTCTACGTGGATGAAGTTAACCTGTTGGATGACCACCTCGTTGACGTGTTGCTGGATTCAGCTGCATCGGGCTGGAATACGGTCGAGCGTGAAGGGGTTTCGATTCGCCATCCGGCTCGATTTGTTCTGGTAGGCTCTGGTAACCCAGAGGAGGGAGAACTGCGGCCTCAGCTTCTCGATCGATTCGGCATGCATGCTGAAATTCGTACGGTGAAAGACCCGGTACTTCGCGTCAAAATTGTGGAAGAACGCACCGCCTTTGATCAGGAGCCCAACAGCTATCTAGAGCAGCACGAAGCGGAACAGGCCGACCTTCAGCAGACGATTGTGAATGCCCAGCAGTTGCTCAAGTCGGTGACGATTGACCACAACCTGCGGGTGCAGATTTCTCAGGTTTGTGCAGAACTGGACGTGGACGGTTTGCGAGGCGACATTGTGACTAACAGGGCAGCAAAGGCGATCGCCGCGTTAGAAGGGCGCACAGAGGTGACCGTGGACGACATTCGTCGCATCATTGTGCTGTGTCTGCGTCATCGTCTTCGGAAGGATCCGCTGGAGTCCATCGATTCTGGCTATACGGTGATGAAGGTGTTCTGTCAGGTCTTTGGACTGGCTGAAGAAGAGGTTGCCGCCCAGAATGGAGCAAGCGTCAGCTAGGCCATGCCCACCCATCGCATCTTAGGGCTTGATCCGGGATTGGCGATTTTAGGCTTTGGCATTATTGACACGCAAGCATCCCCAGGAATCGAATCATCCATGTCGATGGTGGATTTTGGAATTGTCCAGACTCCAGCAAACACTGCCATTGGCGATCGCCTATCCACAATCTACGATGACCTCCATGCATTGCTAACGGAATATAAGCCCGATCAAATTGCCATTGAGAAGCTGTTCTTCTACCGCATGGGCAACACTATTCAGGTGGCGCAGGCGCGGGGAGTGGTGATGCTGGTTCTCGCTCAGCACCAGATGCCCTATATTGAGTTCACCCCGGCGCAGGTGAAGCAGGCGCTAACGGGCTATGGCAATGCGGATAAGCAAGCCGTGCAAGAAGCTGTGGCACGAGAACTCCAGCTTGACTCAATTCCGCGTCCCGATGATGCGGCAGATGCGTTGGCATTGGCGATCGCCGCCTGGTTCCAGCGATAGAAGTGGCTGCGAAATGATATTGTTCAAACCAGAGCCGTCCGCAAAGCCGTAAGGGTTAACACCACACATGACAGAAGCATCACAGGTTGAACCTACCGTTGGAATCATCATGGGGAGCGATTCTGATCTGCCGACCATGCAAGGGGCGATCGCCATTTGTGAAGAATTTGCCGTACCCCATGAAGTGGCGATCGTCTCAGCCCATCGCACACCTGAGCGCATGATGGCGTATGCTCAGTCAGCTCATACGCGCGGACTCAAGGTGATTATTGCGGGAGCAGGAGGTGCGGCTCATTTACCGGGCATGGTTGCGTCGATGACGCCTCTGCCGGTGATTGGGGTTCCGGTCAAAACCAGCACCCTGAGCGGCGTGGATTCTCTGTACTCCATTGTGCAGATGCCGGGGGGCATTCCGGTGGCGACAGTGGCGATCGGCAATGCGAAGAATGCGGGACTCCTCGCTGTTCAAATTCTGGCCACTCATGACCCCGATTTGCTCGCGAAGGTGCAGAACTATCGCCAAAGCCTCAAAGATATGGTGATGGACAAACAATCTCGATTGGAACAGCTAGGGACTGAGGCGTATCTTCAGCAAATGTCCTGAAGCACTAACACGAGCAATCGCAATCGCAATCACAAAAGTTCCTTAGGAGGATGGTGCGTTATGGCTACGCCGAACGGCACCCTACCTGGGCTAGAGCAATCACAAGATTTCCTTAGGAGATGGTGCGTTATGGCTACGCCGAACGGCACCCTACCTGGCTAGTTGATTATGTCTACCGTCTTATGAGTTGGGGGGATTGAATTGTTTTCACGTTCCGCCGCTACAATGCTGGGGGGAGGTTTCCCCATATCGATGATTTTCACCTGTCTTGTGCGTATCCAATAGCTTATGAGTCTTGATGCGATCGCCCTTACCCTGCCATCCATTTTTCTGACAACACCCATCTCAGCCTCACCGGAACCTATTCTTGAGGAACCGACGATTGAAGGCAAAATTGCTCAATTTGTTCTGGTGCTGTGTGTGTCGCTGAGTGTGGCCACGCTGTCTCGTACTTTGGCGTGGTTCCGACAAATCCCCTACACATTGCTTTTGGTGATTGTGGGACTGGCCCTTGCGGTCGTAGATATTCGTCTTGTCACATTGTCTCCCGACATCATTCTGCTCATTTTCCTGCCGCCTCTCCTCTTTGAAGCAGGGTGGAATTTGGAGTGGCAAAAACTCAAGGACAACCTGATCCCAATCTGTCTCTACGCAGTTCTTGGGGTGGTGATTTCAGTCGCTGGGATTGGACTCGGACTGCAATATCTTGCAGGACTTGGACTCGGGACAGCACTCCTCATTGGAGCGAGTCTTTCGGCAACAGACCCTGTTTCTGTCATCGCACTATTTCGAGAACTTGGGGTCAGCAAACGTCTGACAATTCTGATGGAAGGTGAAAGCCTCTTTAACGATGGTGTGGCCGTTGTGGCCTTCATCTTACTCATTGGTGTCGCTATGGGGACAGAAGAACTGTCGCTGCCCGTTGCGGTGGTTCAATTTGCGACATTTGTCAGTGTGGGGATTGGCATAGGGAGCCTGATTGGGTTTGGGATTTCGTATATTACCCAGCGGTTTGACTTGCCCTCGGTTGAGCAGTCCCTCACGCTAGTGGCGGCCTATGGCGCTTATATTCTGTCAGAAGATCTGGGCGGCTCTGGCGTGATTGCAGTGGTGACCGTTGGCCTGGTGCTCGGCAACTTTGGGTCTCGCATCGGCATGAATCCTCGAACTCGGCTGATTGTGTCAGAATTTTGGGAGTTCACAGCATTTCTGGTCAACTCCATTGTGTTTCTGCTCATCGGAGATCAGGTGCGATTTGGGATTTTGACGGAGAATGCCCCGGTGATTTTGGTGGCGATCGCCACTGTTCTCCTCACTCGCTTTATCGGTATTTTTGGCCTGGGCTTTGTCAGCAACCTGATCTCCCCCTCAAAAATTGACATCAAAACTCAAACCGTTCTCTGGTGGGGAGGGCTGCGGGGGTCAGTATCCGTCGCCTTGGCGCTGAGCGTTCCCGACTCCTTTGCACAGAAAGAACTCATCATCGCGACGGTCTTTGGGGTGATGCTGTTTACGCTGTTGGTGCAGGGCATGACCACGAAGCCACTGTTGCAGAACCTTGAGCTAATGGGCATGCAGCCGATGAAGCAGCAGTATATGGAGGCGATCGCCCGTCGTGTTGCGTTGAATCGCGTCATCGATCGCTTAAATATCATTGCCGAACGCAAAGAACTTGAGCCCTCTTTTTTCCAATACGAACTGACCCTGGTCAAAGGACAGCTTGATTCTGTTCAAGAAGAAATTGAAAAACTGCAAAACCAGCATCCCCAGTTTCAAGAACTGATTATCGAGTCAATTCGCGAGGAGTTGCTGGCGATTGAGTCTGACACCTATGCGGAATTTATCCGCACAGGTAAATTGAAAGACTCCGTTTCTCCCGTACTTCAAGAGGCTCTTGCTGAAGCAGGTCTGCAAGATAATGAACGAGAATAACTGTGTTGAACGCTGACTGACTTAATGAACCTCTACCATGGCCGATGCCCTTCTGAAAACTGACACGATTGTTGCGATCGCCACAGCGGCGGTTCCTCAACAGGGGAGCGTCAGCATCGTTCGGCTGTCTGGAGACCAGGCGGTGGCGATCGCCCAAAAGTTGTTCCGGGCACCGGGAAATCAGGTCTGGGAAACCCACCGCATTCTCTACGGATACATTCAACACCCCAAAACGGGACAGCTTGTGGATGAAGCCCTGCTAATGTTGATGCTGGCTCCACGTTCCTACACCCGCGATGATGTAGTTGAATTTCACTGTCACGGGGGCATGGTCGTCGTTCAGCAGGTGTTGCAACTGTGCGTGGAACTGGGGGCACGGTTGGCAGAACCCGGAGAATTTACCCTGCGGGCGTTTTTCAATGGGCGCATCGACTTAACCCAGGCCGAAAGTATTTCGGATTTGGTGGGGGCGCGATCGCCCCAGGCGGCTCAGGCGGCTCTCGCGGGAGTACAGGGGCGATTGGCGCAACCTATTCGAGAATTGCGATCGCAGTGCATTGAGGTCTTGGCAGAAGTCGAGGCACGCATTGACTTTGAAGATGACCTGCCGCCATTGGATGAACAGGCGATTCAACAGAGCATTCAGCAGATTACCCAGGCGATTGAGCGGATTCTCGCTACGGCCCATCGAGGAGAACTCTTGCGCACGGGACTCAAAGTTGCGATTGTTGGGCGTCCGAATGTGGGCAAATCTAGCCTTTTGAACGCCTGGAGTCAGAGCGATCGCGCCATTGTGACAGACTTACCCGGCACCACCCGTGATGTCGTCGAATCTTACCTGGTGGTGGGTGGCATTCCCGTGCAAGTTCTCGACACCGCAGGCATTCGTGACGCATCGGATCAGGTGGAACAGTTGGGGGTTGAGCGATCGCGCAAAGCTGCCCAAGAAGCCGACCTGATCTTACTCACCATTGATGCCCAATCAGGGTGGACTGAGAACGACGAGGCCATCTATCACCCTGTCAAGCATCGCCCATTGATTATCGTACTCAACAAAATCGACCTGATGGACGGGAGTGTTTCCATTCCCTTCTTAGATCAGACCGATCATCCCAGAGTCAAAACGTCTGCGGCTCAAAACCAGGGCATCGATGCGTTGGAAGACGCCATTCTTGAGCTGATTCAGCATGAGAACATCACGGCTAGCAATGTTGATATTGCCATTAATCAACGGCAGGCATCAGCACTGAACTCCGCTTACCAGGCCATGCAGCACGTTCAGGCAACCATCGACCAACAGCTTCCTCTCGATTTTTGGAGCATTGATCTACGCGCAGCCATTCGGTCACTGGGCGAAATTACCGGAGAAGACGTGACTGAATCAGTGCTCGATAAGATATTCAGTCAATTCTGCATAGGCAAGTAAGATAAGCCATCCACCCTTTTCTGCTTACTGTTGCTGGCTAGCTGACACATCTTATTTGTGATTACGACTTGGCAAACTTTACGAAGGAAAGGGGGTTTTGAGGATGTAGGTTGTGGTTGAGTCTGCGAAACCCAACGCAGTTGAATTCTAACTTTAGTTTGAACTAACTGTCATTCTGCATTTTTCATCCGAATGCCATGAAAAACTTGTTCAACCGCTCATGTGCGATTGAACCAACGGCATCAAGTCCAAAGAACCTCGACATTAGACGGCGATTGGCGAAGAGGGACTCGGGGATGACTCGGATTTTTTGCGTTTCGAGGCTCGTTTTTTTACCGTTGGATAGCGAGGACGCGGAGAAGGCCGTTCGCCGATGCCTCGTTCTGGAGATTTTCCACGAGGGTTGGGGGCAGAGGCGGGGGTACCAATAGCCGCCAAAATACTAGGGCGTGTTTTAAAACTAGCTGAAAGGGTTGTTTTTTCGTGCGCTTTGCGCACAAAAAAACAACTTTTAAAACAGACCCTAGCAAAGCCTTGTGCAACCCGTCCTGGAGCGAGCGTATCTTGAGAAGACTGCTACGGCAAGGGATGGTCGACACATTCGGCACGTGCGAACCACAATTGCCAACTGAGTAACGGCATCAGTGCACTCCAGGACTCACAGGCTCGCTGGGAATGCCTATTAGGTCACGCATTACAGCCTGTCACGCCGCTAGTGCTGTTCCAAAAATCCCTTGACCCAAAACTCCTCAAGCCACTGCTGAATAATCAACACTAACGGCAACGCCAGCAGCAGTCCCAAAAATCCAAAGACAGCGGCGAAAATGACCTGGGAGAGTAGCGTGATTGCAGGTAGCAAAGAAACTTGCTTTCGCATCACCATCGGCGTTAAGACATTACTCTCTAGCTGCTGAATCACAATGTAGAGGGCAATTACGGCGATCGCCTTCCACGGGGTGCCGAGCAGGGCGATCGCCGTGGGCGGAACGACGCTGAGCGTTGGCCCCACATTGGGAATAAAGGCCAGGAGTCCCGCCAGCAGACCGTTGGCAAACGCCAATGGAATCCCCAGAATCCACAGCCCAATCATACTCATAAGGCCGATGATGGTCATGTTGAAGATGATGCCGATAAACCACCCGGCGATCGACTCTTCGCATCGATCCATCACGGTGCTCACCCGTTGTCGCGACGATGACGGAAAGCCATGAATGAATAAATTGCGGTAGGGTCGGGGGTTCAGCAGAATCATAATCATGAGAACCGTGACCAGCAGCACATGAAAGGAAACGGTCAGGGTATTTGAGAAAAACGTGAAGAATCGCCCAAAGATCATATCGAGGTTGAGCGATCGCAACTGATCCAAGAAATCCTCGATACTCTGAAAGTTCTGAATTGAGAAAGTCGGGGCAATTTCTTCGATTTGGCTAATCCAATCCTGCAATCGGCTAATCACATCAGGGGTAAGGTTAATCAGTTCTCGCAACTGACGAATTAAGGGGGGAACGAACACCACCCCAAAGACCCCGATAATCAGCGCCGTAGATAAGGCCAGTGCGGCAACCGCTAGCGCCCGTGACGGTATCCATCGCTGAAGAAACCGAATGGCTCGATTCAACACCACCACAAAAATGACTGCCGTCAGGGCCAGCAGCAGAATATTTCTGAGCTGCCAGATAATATACAGGCTGATTCCCAGAGCAATTAAGCTGAGCCACTGGCTATACTTCATTGATTTGACCTCCAGGATGATGGATGCGCCCCACGGAATGACCTCACTCTTACTATACTTCTGGCTATACTGCTGGGAGTCGTGACGACTAACTTCGACTCTGCTCAGGTATCGGATTGCCCTCATCCCTCAGCCCCTTCTCCCAACTTAGGAGAAGGGGAGTCGGATTGAAGTCCCTCTCCCTCTCTGAAAAAGGAATTTAGGGTGAGGGTGACAGAAGTGACATACTCCCTCTTCCCTTCGACTCCGCTCAGGCAGTTCCCTTCGACTCCGAGGCAGTTCCCTTCGACTCCGCTCAGGGAACTGCCTCGGAGTCGAAGGGAACACGCTCACTGAGACGAGCGGTGAGAACACCGCCACAGAACCCAGATGATCGCCCCGATGGCTAACCCGATTAACACAAATTCACTGATCGGAGCAATCACCTCTCGAACCTGCTCAAACTGGTCTCCTAAAACGTATCCGGCGATCGCCAGCAGTCCCGTCCAGGCAACGGTTCCAATTGTGGAATAGACAAGATACGGAACGATGGGCATATTGCTCAGTCCCGCCGGAATGGAGACATAGGTGCGAACCCCAGGAACGATACGCCCAAATCCGACCACCCAGTGACCATACCCTTTCTGAAAGAAATCAATTGCCTTTTGAATGTCTTTCGGCTTGACCGCAATCCAGTGGCCATAGCGCTTTGTTACGTCCATAATCTGCTCGTGTCCGACCAGTCGCCCCACCGCATACCAGACCGATGTTCCAATCACTGA
>JAYKJC010000359.1:0-4048 GCA_035285885.1 Leptolyngbyaceae cyanobacterium
CCCCAAATCCAAGGCGGGTTCGGCATTGATGCCCAATGGAGCGATGATTTCCACCATTGCATCCATTCGCTGCTGACGACAGAACGGGCGGGATATTACGAAGACTTTGGCGAAATGGAGCACCTGGCGGCGGCATGGAGCCGCAGTTTCGTCTACAACTGGTGCTATTCTCCGTTTCGTAAGCGGTTTCATGGCAGTGATGTGGGCGATCGCCCAGGTTCTCAGTTCGTCGTGTGTGCGCAAAACCACGACCAGATCGGCAACCGCATGCTGGGAGAACGACTGGCGCAGCTCATCAGTTTTGACGGCTTGAAACTGGCGGCGGCGAATGTGCTGCTGGCTCCGGCTCTGCCACTGCTGTTTATGGGCGAAGAATACGGAGAAGAAACCCCGTTCCTGTATTTCATTAGCCACACCGACGAGGATTTAGTGCAAGCGGTACGAGAAGGCCGCAAGCGAGAATTTGCTGCCTTCCATCTCGACAGAGACCCACCCGATGCCGCCAGTCTCGACACCTTTAATCGGTGCATTTTGAATTGGGAGCAGCGGAATCAGGGACATCACGGCACGCTCCGCCAGTTTCATCAAACGTTGATTGAGCTACGGCGATCGCTCCCCCCCTTGATGAACTTTGAGCGAGATGCCCTTGAGGTGCAGCACAATAATGGCGATCGCTGGCTTCGCGTCCGTCGCTGGACGGAGTCTGAGGAGGTGATGATCTGGATGAACTGGAATACAGGGGCGATCGCCCTGCCCAGTGAATCTATCGACTCCTCACAGTCTTCTGAGCCCTGGCACAAACGTCTGGACTCTGCGGATCGCCGCTGGAAGGGATCGGGCCAGGTTCTTCCCCATACGCTCCCCGGTGACCCATCGAGTGAGTCATCATCGAAATCCTCATCAGGGTCATCATCGGAGCCCTCACCGGAGCTATCGGCAGAACAGCGATCGATTGAGATGGCTCCTTTGAGCGTGGCTGTTTATCATCGTGCGATTCATCACTAATGTCTCTTACCCCAGCAGCATGACCTATGAGAATTCCCATTGCCACCTATCGGATTCAATTTAATTCTGATTTTCCCTTTGAATCAGCCGAGGCCATTATTCCTTATTTGAAAGAACTGGGAATTTCTGATCTCTACGCATCTCCCATCTTCAAGGCGCGGAACGGCAGCACCCACGGGTATGATGTCGTCGATCCCCGGCACATTAATCCTGAGTTGGGCGATCGCCACGCCTTTGAATCTCTGGTGAAAACGCTGCATGCCCAAGAGATGGGATGGCTGCAAGATATCGTGCCCAACCACATGGCCTACGACAGCAGCAACGAGTTCTTGATGGATGTGATGGAACACGGCCCCCACTCAGACTACTACACCTTCTTTGATATTGAGTGGGAGCACCCGTACAAGGACATCGAGAGTAAAGTGTTGGCTCCCATGCTGGGCGACTTTTATGGGCGCTGTCTAGAAAATGGCGAACTCACCCTGAGCTATGACGAAACCGGGCTTGCGGTGAACTACTATGACCTCCACTTTCCCCTAAGAATTGAGTCCTACATCCAGCTCATCACCTATCAGCTCCAGCGGTTAGAAGCCTCTCTCGGACGAGACGACCCAGATTTCATCAAGCTTCTAGGCATTCTCTATCTGGTGAAAAGCACTACCGCCGACAGCACCGGACAGCAATATCGAGACCAGGTGACATTTGTCAAAGGTCTTTTGTGGGAGCTGTATCAGTCCAACTCCGAGGTTCAGGCATTTATTGATGAAAACCTGGCCATTTTCAACGGGCATCGTCCCCCCATTTCAGAACCCGAGCCCTCAGGCACCGGGCGAACGAGCACTAGTCAAATGGGCGTCGGACTCTCGGAGTCCGAGCCATTGGGCACCGGGTCATTGGGAATTGGTCAATCGGGGAAAAAAGAACCTGAAGCGCCGGATTTTGGTCTGCTGGATGCCCTTCTGTCTGAGCAATTTTTTCGACTGTCCTTCTGGAAGGTCGGAGCCGAAGAACTCAACTACCGTCGCTTTTTCACGGTGAACGAGCTGATTTGTGTCCGGATCGATGATCCCACCGTGTTTAACATCACCCATCAGTTGATTAAAGAACTGGTCGATGAGGGCTGGGTGGATGGGGTACGCATCGACCACATCGACGGACTCTATAATCCCCTCCGGTATCTGGAGCGACTACGCGCCCATCTAGGCGATGCCTATGTCATTGTTGAGAAAATCCTGGAGTCTGGCGAAACCCTGCCAGAAGACTGGCCTGTGCAGGGCACGACGGGCTATGAGTTTCTCAACCATGTCAACGGTTTATTTTGTCAGGTAAACCATGAGGCAGACTTCACTCGCATCTATCGTCAATTCACGGGACAGATTGAAACCTATGAAGAACAAGAACTGACCTGTAAGCAGTTGATTGTTGATAAGAATTTGGCAGGGGACGTGGAGAACCTGGCCAACCTGCTCAAACAAATTGCCAGCCGGTATCGGTATGCCAGTGACTTCACCCTGATTGGGTTACGGCGGGCTATCTTAACCGTGCTGGTGTTGTTTCCTGTGTATCGCACCTATGTCACCGAAGCGGGCCTGAATGAACGTAACCGGACGTATATTCAGCGGGTGATTCAAGAAGCGAAACGACGGGTTCCCCAGTACGTCAATGAACTCGACTTTATTGCCCAGCTGTTCTTGCAAAACTATGAAGACTGGATAACTGAGGAAGACAAGGCCCAACGCACTCGTTTTGTGATGCGAATGCAGCAGTATTCTGGGCCGCTGATGGCGAAGGGTGTGGAAGACACGCTGCTGTATATTTACCATCGCCTCCTTTCTCTCAATGAAGTGGGCGGATCGCCGGATCGATTTGGTGTGACGCTGCCTGAGTTTCATGCCTTTAATCAGCAACAGGTGACCTATTGGCCCCACTCGATGAATACCTCGTCGAGTCACGATACGAAACGGAGTGAAGATGTGCGGGCTCGCCTGAATGTTCTGTCAGAAATGCCGGGAGAATGGGAGGCGGAGGTCTTTGCCTGGAAGCAGCTCAATCACGCCCACAAGACAGTCTCGGGCGATCGCGCAATTCCTGATGCCAATGATGAGTATGCGCTGTATCAGACGTTGATTGGGGCGTATCCGTTTGAGCCGTACGATCACGAGACCTTTGTCCAGAGAATTAAGGATTTCGCGATTAAAGCCGTGCGCGAGGCAAAGGTGCATACGGCCTGGCTACGCCCGGATACGGAATATGAAGACGGGTTCCTACGCTTTGTGGATGCGCTGCTGGCCTCCCAGGACGATAATCCATTTCTGGAGCGACTCAAGACCTTCCAATCTAAGATTGCCTTCTACGGCATGGTCAACTCCCTGGCTCAACATCTGCTAAAAATGACGGCTCCTGGGGTGCCGGATATTTACCAGGGCACAGAGATGTGGGACTTGAGCCTGGTTGATCCCGATAATCGTCGGCCCGTAGATTATGAGCACCGCTTTCATGAACTCCAGGAATTGAGAAAGTGGGCAGAGGGCGATCGCCCTGGCCTCCTCCAAAATCTCATCAGCTATCCTGAAGATGGGCGCATTAAGTTGTTTCTAACGGCTGAAATCCTGGCGACTCTCTCCCAGAACAGCGACATTTTTCAGGGGGGAAAGTACGTTCCCGTGCGGGTCACAGGCACCTATGATGACCACGTGGTAGCCTTCCTGCGGCGAGCGGGGAGCCGCTATGCCCTCACAGTCGTCCCCCGCTTTCCAGTGATGTTGTGTGAGCCAGGGCAGTTCCCCTTGGGCAAAGCTCTGTGGAAAGATACGGCCCTCGACCTAACAGGAGTCGAGCCGTTAACATGGTCAGATGTCTTTAGTGGGCGATCGCACTCAGGAGCATCGAGCCTGCCGTTGGGGGCGGTGCTATCAGAATTTCCCGTTGCTTTGCTGATCAGCAGCTAGTGCCTGCCAGAAGGCATCGTTTGAAATTTACTATTGATAAAGGTTTTGTTATCTGTGACGCTCTCTTCCAATCATTCGACTGTGGATCTACCTTC
>JAYKJC010000360.1:0-10475 GCA_035285885.1 Leptolyngbyaceae cyanobacterium
CAAAGCCAAATGTAGGCTTCATTCGTGAGAAAGTTATGTCATTTGTTGTGTCATTTATAGACAACAACTTTCTCGTTCACTGGAGAGGGGCGTAGGGCGTACGTCCCCTATGAAATTCGGCGTTGCTGATTCGAGAGATAATTTTCGTAAGGGCAATAGCCTTGTGCAAAATAGCCCTGGGGAGTGCAATAGGCTCCCCAGGGCTTCTCTATGTTGTGCTGCTCTATTTTTGCTTAAAGAATTATAGCGATGTGCATTCGCCTTAAGCGCAGGCACTGTTGTGTGGGGCGCACCGCGCCCTACACAACAGTGCTTAACCTCAGCGCACAGCACTGTACGCTGAAGATAAACGAGGGCTGAGCGAAGTCGAAGCCCGACGTTCCCTTAGGCTTTCTTGCGCTACAGGTAGGGGCAAGGCATTGCCTTGTATGTGTTTAGCGTTCGGCGTTGTTGCATAAATGAGTAGGTTGCGGATGGACAAGACATGGTAAGTTTCAATCACCACAACCCAAACCTGCCATGACATCTCAACATCGCATCCGCAACTGGTCTGAGTATAACGCTGGTCTGAAACAACGGGGAAGCCTAACATTTTGGATTGAAGAATCCGTATGAGAGGACTGGCTGGTGCCGCAGTTGAGTGGCAAGCCTGGAGCCACAAGCGTTTACAGTGACGTAGCAATCATGACGATGGCAACACTCAAAGCGGTCTATCAATTCGCAGGGCGACAATGCCAAGGATTTTTAGAGTCTATTTTTGAGTTAATGGGCATCAAATTACCGGTGCCCGACCACAGCACCCTGTCTCGACGGATGGGGAAACTTTCTATTGAGTTGCCCGTTATGCCCAAGAGCGAAGCTCGCCATGTCGTGGTCGACTCGACCGGGGTGAAGGTTTACGGAGAAGGAGAATGGAAGACTCATCAGCATGGCATCAGCACGCGACGGACGTGGCGAAAGCTTCATGTGGGAGTCGACGAAGCGACGGGCGAAAACTTGGCTGCTGTAGTGAGCACGAATGATGTCAGTGATGGGGAGGCGTTCCCGGATGTGCTGGATGCGATTGATGATGAGATTGAGCAGGTGTCAGCCGATGGAGCCTATGCCCAGTGCAAATGTTATGACGCCATTCGAGAGCATCAGGCCAAAGCGGCCATTCCTCCACGCAAAGGGGCGAAGATTTGGCAGCATGGCAATACCAAAGCAGAACGACATGTCCGAGATGAAAATCTACGTCGGGTGCGTCAAGTCGGACGCAAACGTTGGAAGCGTGAGAGCCGATATCATCGACGGTCTTTGGCAGAAACCACGATGTTTCGACTCAAGACAATCTTTGGCAGACGGTTGAGCACACGAACCTTTGATAATCAAGCAGCCGAACTCTTTATCAAGTGTGCGGCATTCAATCGCATGATCCAAATTGCAAAACCCGATAGCTTCAGAGTTGGAGCTTGAGTCTCACAGGTACTCAAGAGGAATCTGTTCCTTATCTTAATCATGCAACAACGCCGGTTAAAACTATTGCAAGTCGCACTTACTCTCTCTCTTGCTCTTTCTGAGGATGGTTCTAACTGGAACGTAGAGAGCCAGATTGTTCACCTACCATGCGTGTCAAACCCTAACAAAAACTGGCGCAGCAATTTTGTAAAAGTTTGAGTCTCTGGTTTAGTAAACTGCTCCAGAAATTGGTTTTCCCGTTCAAACAAAACCGACATGACCGTATCCGTCAGTTCAATCCCCTTTGAGGTTAGCTGGACGCTGACACTGCGCCGATCGTCGGGATCACGAATGCGAGCAACCAGACCTTCTTTCTCCAGGCGATCAATCCGGTTGGTCATCGCCCCCGATGAGAGCATCAACAGGTCATAGAGATCGGTTGGCTTGAGTTGATAGGGTGGCCCCTGTCGTCTCAGGGTTGCCAACATATCAAACGACCAGACAGCTAACCCATAGTCTGCCAGGATAGACTCCCGATGTTTTTCAAGTAAGCGGGCAATTCGCATGAGCCGCCCGGTCACTGCCAGAACCGAAACGTCTAACTGCGGAGACTCCCGCTGCCATTGTTCCAAGATGTCATCAATGCGATCGTGTTTCATGTCGTAATTCTATCTTGATGTCGAGATTCTTGACTTTTATCTTTATGTCGAATATCTTGATATAAAGATTAATTTGATTCCAGCCGTCTGCTCATTAGCGCTGCGGATTCCAAGATTTTTCTCGCTACGACTCACTGACCCACGGTTTTTAGGTATGAGCTTTTTTACTCTGTTGCGATCGCGGAGGTTCTGGTTCCGCTGTCAAATTTGCCTTTATCTTACGCTGTCGCTGCTGAGTGGCGCTCTGTTGCCCATTCAGGCCAGTATGAATGCTCAGTTGGCGCGATCGCTAACCTCTGCGCCTATGGCAGCTAATGTTTCTTACCTGGTTGGCTTTTTAGCCTTAGCGGGTTTGCTGCTGACCCATCGGTTTGAGCATCCTGATTGGTCGGCGTTATCGAAAGCACCCCATTGGAGTTTGACGGGCGGTGTTTTTGGAGCCTGGTACATTGCCTCCAGCGCTTATTTTATCTCGGCTCTAGGGGCAACGTTAACTCTGGGGTTTGTGGTGTTTGGGCAGGCGATCGCAGGCATTGTTGCTGATCATTTTGGTTGGCTGGGACTGCCCCGCCATCGGCTTACTCCCTATCGGCGCATTGCCATTGGGATGTTTATCGTCGCGCTTTTCTTTCTTATCCAGTAGTTCATTCCAGATGCATTATGGATCTTTTATTCGCCATTGTTGGTGCCGGTTCAGCGGGTAGTTTCTTAGCCATTGGGTCGGCGGCCAATGCCCGCCTCAAGCAAACGTTGCAATCTGCGATCGCAGCGGCTGCCATTAATTTCCTAGTCGGGTTCAGTATTCTAGCGATTTTAATTGCCTCAGGACTGTTCAAATCGCCCAATTTTCAACAGTTCGCTACCGTTCCCTGGTGGGCGTTTCTGGGTGGCTTTTTGGGCGCTACGTTTGTCAGTTTGAGTACATTGACAATTCCAAAGTTGGGCTTAACAACAGCGACCTTGGCGGTGGTTTGCAGCCAAATGATCATGTCTTTGGTGATTGATCAATTTGGCTGGCTGGGTGTTCCGGCTCATCCGCTCAATTTCTCCAGAGTTTTTGCCATTGCGTTGCTGATAGTGGCGGTCACGCTCACCCAGCTCGATCGGAAGCACCCACATTAGGCTCCACTCAAAACCGTCCTTGTGTCGAATCAACTTTCTTATCGGAGAGATCTCCATATAGAAATCTCCATACAATTGTTAGAAATTCAGTTCAGTGTTCGTCAAGAAAGATCCGTTTGCCCGCACCCTGGTTTCCAAGTTTATAGCGATTTGGGACAACACCCCCCTGCCCTGATTACAGCGGATTGGGTTGCCGCCAATCAAACCCCGTTACAAGACCAAACGAAAGATAAAAAGGCACTTCTAGCGGAATCGGATGCTCTGATTGCTGAACTGTTGGAATGCGATCGCATCGTGATCGGGGTTCCTATGAATAAGAGATAATTTCTTATAAAGATGACCTTAAGGCTCAATGGGACACTTCTTAGCAGCACTTGCTTAAGAAAGTGAGCGTTTGTTCGAACATTCTATGAGCCATCTACCTGAAATTGTCCATCCCTTCGTAAGCCCCACCCCAGTGATCTGAGCGATGCGGAGTGGCAATTAATTCAGCCTTTGTTGCCTCAACCCAAAAGGTTTGCACACCCCAGAACCGTTAATCTCAGAGAGATGCTCAACGCCATCTTTTATGTCCAACGGACAGGCTGTCAGTGGGACCTGCTACTCCATGATTTCCCACCTCATTCCACGGTCTACAGCTATTTCTCTAAGTGGCAGCGTAAGGGCATTTGGCAAAGCATTCATGATCAGTTCCGGCACCAGATCAGAACCGAAAAAATGGGACGAGAGGTCGATTCAGCCGTTGCCATTGCCGATTCTCAATCGGTTGCGACAACGGAAAAAAGGAGGAGGTCTACGGCTATGACGGGGGTAAGCAGGTTAAAGGGCGTAACCGGCATCTTGTCGTTGACTCGCAAGGATTCGTAATTGGGGTAATAGTTACTGAAACGAATCCCTCTGAACGATTAGCAGCGGTCTTTGTCTTATCAGAAGAACGAGACAAATTATCTCGATTGAAGAAGATTTGGGTCGACCAAGGCTATTCAGTACCAAACTTTGAGCGGGCAGTTCACCAGCGTGCGGGGAGCGGGTTGGCGTGGAAGTCATCAAGCGGACATCCAAGGAATTCGAAGTCTTACCGAAGCCCTGGATCGTAGAGCGTAGCTTTGGGTGGATGAATCGGTATCCGCGTTTAAGCAAAGTTTACGAAGAAACGATTAAGCCCTGAAATGAGTTTAGATGTACTATTGAGCAAAAGAGCAATCTGAGGGGACTATGCCAAATCTGCTGTTGATCGAAAGTCCAGGAAAGTTGAAAAAGCTCGGACAAATTTTAGGGTCAGGCTGGATCATCAAGGCCAGTATGGGACATGTGCGCGAGTTGACTAATGACGGCTTGGATTCACTGGGATTTGACTTGGGAGATGAGGCGATCGCCTGTCGCTACCAACCCCGGGATGCCCGATCCAAGAAAGTACTCTCAGAACTACGGCAAGCGGTCAAAAAAGCAGATCGAGTCTACATCGCTACCGACCCGGATCGCGAAGGGGAAACCATCGGCTGGCATCTTCAACAAGCGCTGAATCTTCGTAATCCTCAACGGGTAGTCTACAGCGAGATTACACCCCAAGCCGTGAGAGCGGCGATCGCCCACCCCCGCACCCTTGATCAGAATCTTGTTGCTGCCGGACGAGCCCGCGACTGTCTTGATAAACTCGTGGGCTACACGGGCAGTCGCCATGTCGTTTGGCCCCTCAACAACGGCGCAAAGTCGATGGGACGCGTTCAAAGCGCAACTCTCCACCTCCTCTGCATGCGGGAACGAGAGATTCAAGCCTTTGTGCCCCAGGACTATTGGAGCGTTTGGGTGATGTATGGAGAAGGGTTCAAAGCCTTTTACCGCAGCAGTCCTAAACCCCAGCGGAAGTCCTCGAAAGACTCAGAGGATAAACGTGCAGATAAAGAATCAGAGCAGGTGACCTCGCAGGAACGAGCCGATGAACTGGTGGCGATCGCCCGTTCTCATCCTCATCAGGTACTCCAAATCGAAGGCAAGCAAACCACTCAATCACCCCCACCCCCCTTTGTCACCTCCACCCTGCAACAGGCGGCAGGCTCCAAACTTCACTTCAGCCCAGAGCAGACGATGAAGGTGGCCCAGGCCCTTTATGAAAAGGGCCACATTACTTACATGCGGACGGATTCTGTCGTCCTCTCAGCCCCCTTCTGCGAGTCGGTGCGTCAGTATTTGCAGCAGCACGACCCGACGAATGTGCCTCGCAAAACCACCCGGCACCGAACAGTGAAGGGGGCTCAAGAAGCCCACGAAGCAATTCGTCCCACGGACGTGAATCATCTGCCCTCACACCTGCAACGGGAACTCTCATCGGATGAAGCTCGGCTCTACGAACTGATCTGGAATCGAGCCGTAGCATCTCAATGCGCCCCGGCACGGTTGCGCAAGACTCGCATCGTCACCCAATCCGGCGACGCCTACTGGGAAGCCCGAGGGCAGGTACTGGAATTTGCTGGATACACCCGCTACTGGAACAATATCAGCGCCGATTCGGTGCTGCCTGCAATGACTCAAGGGCAAGCTCTCCAACTGGAGCAGGCCCAGGCCGAACAAAAGCAAACCCAACCGCCCCCGCGCTACAGCGAACCCAAGTTGGTGAAGCTGATGGAACAAAAAGGCATCGGTCGTCCCAGCACGTATGCGCCGACCATCAAAACCTTGCGCCAACGAGAGTATGTGGGCTTGCTTCAAGGTAAGTTACAGCCGACTGCCTTGGGATTGGAACTGGACGGAGCCCTGGAGAAACTGCTGCCTGATCTGATTCAGCCGGAGTTTACCGCTCAAATGGAAACCGCGCTGGATGCGATCGCCACAGGTGAACAAGAGTGGCAAGCGTATTTAATTGACTGGAATCGAGCGTACTTTGCCCCAGCGATCGCCCACGCCAAATCCCAACTCCTCTCCCTGCCAAGCTGCGTCAAGCATCCTCCAACATCGACAGCACAGGTTTCTGGGCGATCGCCAACCTCCACAACTAAACCCGCTAACGGACGCACTACCCAAACAAAGTGCCCCACCTGCGATGAAGCCATGACCAAAATCCCTTCCCGTTCCAAGAAGATGAAAGCCAAGCACTTCCTCAAATGCTCAGGAACAGGCTGCGGCACGGTGATGTTCTGGAATGCTAAAGCAAAACGCTATGAATTGCCTCACGCTCAACGGCAGGCCGTGAACCCAGAGATGTTCGTTGATCATCCATGTCCGGTCTGTGGAGCGATGCTGGAGCGCTATGCTTACACCAAAGACGGGCAAGACAAAGTCATGCTGCGCTGTTCAATTCAAGAAAATCGGCGCAGCAAATGCAAGGAAGTGGCTTTCTTCCAAAGTCGAGGAGAGTTTTGGTCGCCCAAGTTTGGAACATTAAAATTGCCAGAATCGGCAGGAAAGAAACGGTAGGTCTTGTCAGCTTAAAGATGTGTATCACAGGCCCCGCAGGGTGCACGTTAGGCACAGTTCAAAAAGCCAATCATACGAGTCAACCGCTACCAAGATTAGCTGTTTTTTAGCATTCCGTTGCCAAGCAAGGCTTTTGAAACGACTAAAAATGACGTTAAATTTGCCGCAGCATTTGATTTCCGATCCTTATAAGTAATCCCCGATTCCTACGTAAAGAAACGAGTATTCGCACACGAACATTCGCATACGAGGGTCAGTACGCGGAGCCTAGCAAACGAATATTCGCAAATGAAAAAAATGCAAGATCTTGCAACTTCGGTGAGTGTTAACACCATGCAACTGACCGCTGAATGATTGCTGAATGGATTCTCCACACCGAGCTAAACTTTCCATTGCTCAGCCCGATTACGAAATAGAAAATCATTGTTTTTTTGCTACTTCGTAGGAGAAATCGTTCAGCAACAACTCAACTTAAATCTAAGCGTACACGATAGGTTTCAGAATATTGAAGAAAATCTATGATTTTCGAGAAAACTATCATATTAGACCTATAAGCATTCGTTTATCGGTGGCTGGAGGGCTGGAACGCTCCAAAAACTGCTCACCCTGCTGAAAGGCTTCTAGCATAAGCGAATCAAATACTCCACAGGAGAAGAATAAGTTTTCCTATTGATGGCGATCGCCCCTCATCATCAAGTTCTTCTATGGGAGAGTTCCCTGTGGCAGTTCAGGTGACATGAATGACGCATCAGTCTGTTGGGGGTGCGAATCATCCGGTGACCCATCAAATCGCCAGGTGGCAGGGACGTAGACGATACCGGGCGATCGCTTTTCCGTTTGGGTCAGCTCCGGGTTGCGATTAACCGTCAAATTGACCAAATCAGAGGTCTTAAAAGGCGAGGCGTCGCGGGTGTCATCTTCATCAATGATTTCTGAAATCGTCACCGAGACCCGATACTTGCCCGCTTTCATGGGAATGTGCGACACCACACAATCGAGGACATTCGTCGAGGTTGAACGATTGATCTCAGAGACCACAAGCTGATGTTCCATTCCAGCAATGGTAATTTCATCCCCCATCATCAGAAATTGCACAATCACGTTCAGCTTTTGAGTGGATGGATGAGCCGAATAAGTGACCCGAACCATGAGCGGATCAAGAGTTTTGACCTGCGGTTGAGTCTGACCTTCAGGATTCAATAGTTCAATCTGATGAATCTCAATGAGTTCCTCTTCCTCCATCGCTTCGTCTTCTTGGGAAGACGATTCTGACAGGTCATCAGGCGACTGCTTAACCGCTTGAACAAACCGTTTTTTCGTGGACTTTACGGTGCTGCCATCAGAGGTGTCGGGGAGAGCGTAATATTCTTCGCAGACATCGGATGAGGGGCCAACGGCTTTGACGACGCCTTTATGCAGCAACATCACGCGATTGCAGAGGCGTTCGACCTTGGGCACAAGATGAGACACAAAGACAATGGTTGCACCGGAGCTGACAATTTCTTCCATCCGCTGAAAACAGCGCTCCTTAAACTTCCAGTCTCCCGTGGCCAACACTTCGTCCAGCAGCAGCACGTCCGGAGAAATCAGGTTGGTGGCAATTGAGAATCCCAGTCGGCCCTTCATGCCAGAACTGTAGGTCTTTACCGGAGCGTCGATAAATTCTCCCAGGTCGGCAAAGGCAAGAATGTCATCCATGCGGTCGAGAACTTCGGCCTTGGATACGCCCAGAATTGCCGCGTTGATGAAGATATTTTCTCGGCCACTCAACACAGGCTGAAATCCCTGCCCGAGGGTGATCAAGGCTCCGACTCGTCCCCGCATAGTAACGGTGCCCGTGGTGGGTTTAAGGAGTCCCTGCATGATTTTGAGCAAGGTGGTTTTGCCGGAGCCGTTGACGCCAATAATGCCGAAGGATTCCCCGCGCTTTAGCTCAAAGTTAACGTCTTGGAGTGCCCAAAATTCTTTTCTACGGAGTTCTTTCGTGGGCTTATGCTGCAAGAAAAGCTCACTCGCAACGTCTTGCAACCCATAGCGGAGCGATCGCCGCAACTCTCGGCAATACTTCTTCGACACTCCGTTTACTGTCACCAAAATTTCGTCAGAAGACATCTAACCTTACTCTTGCGCGTTCACCTTTTCATCCAGAACGTTCGACCAACATCGGAATGGAGATTCGATAGAAGACCCAACCCGTTATCAGTAGGATGAAAGACAAAATTGATACTACAGTAAAACTCACCGGATTGTTGAGGGTTCCCTCAATCGACAAGTCGATAGTCGCCAGCAGGAGGGGAGTCACCGGATTGAGGTCAACAATCAGAGAATAGGGCCATTGACTGGGTGGGGTGTAAAGAATGGGGGTCAAGAAAAACCAAAAGCGCGTGATAAACGGCAGCGCCGTGTTCACATCGGTATACAGGCTACCCAGGGGAACAAGAAATAGTCCCAGGGCAAACCCAAAGCATATTAGGGTGAAGAATGCACCAATGGCCGGAATCACTCCCCAACTGAGGGGTGCCCCAATCATCACAAACACCCCAGCCAGCACCACAAGCTGAATGATTAAGTCAAACAGCATCTCGTAGACGGCAGCTAAGACAAGCCCCTCCACCGGAACCCGAATGGTGCGAAGTAACGGCATCCCCAGTTTCATGGCGCGTAACGGCATTCCTAAGCTGGTGGCAAAGGTTTGCCAGAGAATCGTTTTGAATAATACAGCCAGAGCATAGGGAATGCCCGTGTCATCTGAGGCGATGACGCCCCCTTGCCGCAGAACAGTCGCCGTTGATGCAACCAGGATGGGCGGAATGAAGGCCCACAGCGGTCCCAGCGCAGATTGCCGATAGCGCACCCGAATATTTCGATAAAACAACTGCCACGCCAGTTCTTTAGACGCCATGACATCTCGTCGAACCTCATTCAACAGTTCGAGTGGACGAGTGAGCCGACTCTCTGGGGTGTAAATTGTGGTGGGCAACGGAGATGAAACGTTTCGATCCACTACGTGCGTCCTTCTCAACAGGGACCTCCTCAACAGGGACCTCCTCAACAGGGATGAATGAATCGTCTACTGAATTCAGCAGACGGCAGACCCAACCGGATCATCCAAACCAATGAATGGGGCGATCGCCCACAGATTTTCACAGTCTGCCGCCATTCACAATTGTGCATTTACGATTATGCCAGCAATTCTCATTATGAAAGTTCAGGGGACAAAACGGTCGCTTGCGGCGACCGTTTTGTCCCCTGAACCGATACAAGTGAGCGCCGACAGGGCGCGAAGTTTTTCAAAATGAGAATGCTGCGATTATGCATCCACGATTGTGTATATGGCGGATCGACAACTATGCTGATGTATTGAGAAATTACATCGATCTGTTTTCTGCCTAACAGTTGATATTACTTCATGATGGGAACTCTTAGGGGCATCGCCGAGCCGAATCACATGGCTGTCGTCCACGAATGGCTCGTCAAACATGCGGGGTCAGAACGGGTGGTCGAGAATATTTTGCGGGTTTATCCCCAGGCGGATGTGTTTAGCCTGGTGGATTTTTTAGAGGATCACCAACGGTTTTTCATTCAAAACAAGCCCGTGACAACGTCATTCCTTCAACAGCTTCCCTTTGCAAAGAAGCATTTTCGTCAATACCTGCCGCTGATGCCCTTAGCCATTGAACAATTTGATCTGTCGAAGTACGACATTGTCATTTCTAGCAACCATGCCGTTGCGAAGGGGGTGCTGACCCGCGCCGATCAGCTCCACATCAGCTATGTGCATACGCCCATTCGCTATGCCTGGGATCTCCATCATCAATATCTTCGAGGGTCTGGACTGACCCAGGG
>JAYKJC010000361.1:0-3370 GCA_035285885.1 Leptolyngbyaceae cyanobacterium
CAGCAATTCTCATTATGAAAATTCAGGGGGCAAAATGGTCGCCGCAAGCGACCATTTTGCCCCCTGAATCCATACAAGTGAGCGCCGATAGGGCGCGAAGCCTTTCAAAATGAGAATTGCTGTTCAACCTACGCAGGTGAGAGACCTGTAAAAAATCAAGCCTAAACAATAAGCCGATAGCTCTACATGACAGAGCTATCGGCTTGTTTAGTTAATTAAACCAATTTGACTGAGTCGGCAATGAGGCGAACCGTTTTTATCTCAAAAGTCGTATCGTTCGGATATCGTATTCTGAAGCGGACGGATGATCGGTGCGAGCTTGGCTTCGGGCGGTCGTGTCAGCAAGTGAACGCGATTCTGCATGAATTTCATAACGCATGGACCCAGTATGGCTTTCTTCGCTGGAATATTCCTTGAAGTCAACGAAAACTTCGTATGTATGAACCATGGGAAACTCCTTGTCTGGTTACTAACAATGGAACGTTAACCCCAGTATATGAAGGTTAACGGCAGTTAATCCTTTAAGAATGACGTTAAATTGTGACGTAGACCAAACACTTGCAAACACGATGTTATTTTGCTTAACCAAAGCTTAATACGGAGTTTCCTAGCCCTCTTGCTGCGATAGCCTTCTTGCTGCGATGTCTCGGATATCCCTGAGAGGCGTAACTTTATGCGGCTCGAACACCCTGAGCAATCATCTAACATTCTCCGCCGAAGATAACGCTTCCAGAGGCAGGACGGCTCGTACGATTCACGTCTTCCGGAATTCCCCATTCCAAGCACAATAGAACCTGCACCTTTGGATCATCTTCAATCACGGGGATGGCCCAATCAACTACTTGTGCTACCTGCAAAACATCCTCAATCGTGCTTTTGATGCGTTGATGATCCAGATATTCTCTCCATACGGGGCGATCGCCCACCACATCAAGCCACCACTGAACCACGCGAGTTTTATAAGCTTTCAGAGTTTCAATGTCGCGATCAATTGCGATGAGTTGACTATGCACCTTGGGAAATGTAACCGCATGTCCGGCATATTCGTATTCACACCACACCAGTCCTGAAACCTGATTGTGAATTTGATAGTGCCAGATTTGACGCTTGACATCCTGATAGGCTTGACAGGCGATCGCATCTTGTTCGGCATCAAACGATGTTCGAAGGTACTGCGGCTTGTCAGAAATAATGGACGTACAGCGATCAAATTCAGTGACTAAAATTTCGGTTAGCCGTTCAGTCGTATAGTTCATAGCAATCAACACTCATCTCTCTATCGTTCGTCTCACTGATCACTTCTGTCCGATTGCACAGCACCGAACGGCTGGTCAACGGCTGATCCTTTGCCAAATGTCAGTTTTACGTACGCAAGATCACAGTCCTACATACGTAAGATTACGCATGCAAGATATTATGTAATATATTTACAGAAAATTCCAGTGGTTACACGTAATTTTTTGGTGAATACGGTGGCTTGCAACCGCGTTAAGCACACAACTGTTCTTAACTAATGCGCACAGCGCGATACGCAGAGATGCTGCAAAGCGTGTTGGCCTTTTAGTAAAGGGAGATATGCGATCGCACACGTTCCTTTCTACAAAGCGATTTGAGAATCAATCTACGAATCAATCTGTATCCAGGGTGGGCAACCGCTTTCCAAAAGCCCATGTAAATCGACGACTGCCCCAATAACGGCGATCGCCGGAGCCGTAAATCCGGTTTCGTTAATTTGCTGAATAATGGTTGCCAGGGTTCCAACCAGTTCTTCCTGATCGGGACGGGTTCCCCAGCGAATCAGCGCAATCGGCGTGGTTGAAGGAATGCCCGCCTGCTGAAGTTCATTAATAATGTGGGGCATGTTATGAACTCCCATATACACCACAATGGTTTCAGAACTTTTGGCGATCGCCTGCCAATTCACCTGTGGACGATATTTGCCCGCCGATTCATGACCTGTAACGAAGGTGACGGATGAGCTGTAGCGTCGGTGCGTGAGGGGAATGCCCGCATAAGCCGGAGCCGCAATACCAGAGGTGATGCCGGGTACCACTTCAACCGGAATCCCCGCATAAATGAGATCCTCCATCTCCTCGCCGCCCCGACCAAAGACAAACGGGTCACCTCCCTTGAGCCGAATGACCACGGCATGTGTTGTCGCTTTTTCGATGAGAAGCTGCGTCGTTGCTTCTTGGAGCATGGAATGTCGGCCACTGCGCTTGCCCGCATTAATGCGCTCTGCGTGAGGCGAAATCAGGTCTAAAATCTGTGGACTGACCAAGGCGTCGTACACAACGACATCTGCACATTCTAGTAAAGACTTTCCTTTGACCGTCAACAACCCTGGGTCACCCGGTCCGGCACCCACCAAATAAACTTTACCGAGAGGATGGACAGTAGACTGAGGCATTAATTCACCCTGAAGGTTAAAGGAGTTTCATTAATTTAGCGCATTCTCAAATTGCTGTGTAAGCTTTCATCCGCACCAACCACTCTGCAATATGGGAGGCGATCGCCGCTTGTTCCCCAATGGGCTTCATCACTTGAAATTGAATCTGAGGAAAACGCTGCTGGTACTCTTGCACAGTCTCGGCGATCGCATCTGTAATCTTTCCTGCAAAAAGGAAGTAGGGAATGATCGCAATCGATGCAATTTTCTGCTCAGCTTTTTCACCCATCAATGTCTCAAGGCACTGGTCTAGACTGGGTTCAAGCGACCAATACGCCGAGGTTGCCCCTAAAGAGTGGGCGATCGCCTCCGTCGGTTGATGACTGCCGGCCCTCTTGCTTCCATGGCTCACCAAAATTCGAATGTGTTCCTTCTCAGAACTGTTTGCTTCAGAATTGTCAGCTTCGGCTTCAGAACTGTTAGCTTTAGAACTGCCAGCTTTAGAATTGCCAGCTTTAGAACTGCCAGCTTTAGAACTACCAACTTTGACATCATCAGGATTGGAAGCGTCAGCATCAGAAGCGCATGCTTTCGCATTCCCAGCCTTTAGGAACTGGTGTTGAAGGAGCTGGTGTTGAAGTAGCTGGTGTTGGAGCCAATTGACCATCTGTGGATGTGCCCCAAGATGCGGATGCAGGTTCAGCCGAATGGTTGTCCCCAACTCTGCTTGGGCATGAGAAACTTCTGCTGGAATATCATCACAGACATGCGTCCCAGGCAGCAAAAAAAGCGGCAGAATGGTAACTGATGCGATTCCCTTCTGAGCCGCTTCTTGCCCAAACGTCGTTAACTGGTGGTGCAGTGGAATCGGCCCCAGTTCCAATGCCCCCACGCGAAACAAAATTGAACTTGGCGTGCCATTTTTAGTGTGTTCAGAGTGGCGATCAAAGTTTTCTGTCGTGCGATCGCCCAACGCTTGAA
>JAYKJC010000362.1:0-4543 GCA_035285885.1 Leptolyngbyaceae cyanobacterium
CGGCGGGAGAAATGGCGATCGCCCCTCAATTTGACTATGCGGCGAATTTCTCAGAAGGATTAGCGGCTGTGCAGATGGATGGGAAATATGGCTTTATTTCACCCTCAGGAGCCTGGCAGGTTGAACCTGAATACAGCAACGTGGGTCAGTTTTCTGAGGGTTACGCATGGGTTCAAGTGGACAATCGGCGGGGCTACATCACCATCGACGGGAACTTACTCCAATCTCCTTAGAAGGGTTCATGTTTCAAGAGAGGCGTTGCTGATTCGAGAAATGATTTTCGTAAGGACGTACGCCCCTACAGTCGGTCATTTGTGAATCCGGAAATTTCTGATTCGTCCCCACATTCAGCAACGCTAAAGAAAGGGTTAGAGAGGGGTGCTCAGGTTCTTCTCTCCATGACTTCTGTGAGTCGTTCTACGGCCTGAGTGAGATTTTCTTGAGCAACGATAGCTGGATCGGGGGCTACCTCAACTTCTTCTTCTCGGATGATGCGTTTCTTCGCACTTTCATAGAACCGAACGACGAGGAACATACAAAATGCGATCACGATAAAGTTAATAATCGCAGCAAGGAATAGCCCATACTGGATGCCATTTGCCGTCAGGTCTGCCAACTTCTCGACACCCGCTTTTTGCATGGCAGGGGTCAAGATGGCGGGCGTAATAATATCTGCAACGAATGATTCAATGATCTTGCCAAAGGCTCCCCCAATGATTACGGCAACGGCAAGGTCAACAACATTGCCCCGCATGATAAAGTCGCGGAAATCAGCGAAGAATCCTGTTGCCGCACGTCTTCCTCTCCTCACAGTCATATTTTTTAAGCCTCATGTTTAATGGTTTTAATGGTGAAATCGGTTGACTCTGGAAAAACTTTCCTAAGGGAATATACAGGAACCCCATGTTTGCAGTAAGTTCTATTGCCGATTTGTAATTTATCGATGACCACCATTAGGTTTATATGCAAGAGTTAGCAAATGTTTAGAGAGTGTATCCTTCACTTTCGCATGAGGATCTCGAACACACCTGAAATCCTTGTTATGCAAGGGATGTATTGATGATCCTAAACTCACGGGGCGGTAGCGAAACGTTGGACGGAATCACGGGTCAATTTAATAGGATATGCAATGTGATGTTCGCTGCATAAAGCCGGGTAGATTTTGTGAGACGATGCGCCACATGTTAAATATGTGCAGAAAAAATATACTGCTAAGTTAAGAATCATCTTTAATCCGTAAGGGCGATCGCCATCTCCAAAATGCAAATGGTATGATGGCCTCAGTTAAAACTAAAGAAAATATTAAACTTTATAGCTGAAGTGAACAGTTTGTGTTGAGGCACTAGCTATGGGAGTTGAATCATCTACGTTACGAGTTTTGTGGACAGTGGTTGAAGATATGCCCTCTCACGATGTCTTCGCCCTATCTGACACCGCCCTGATTGCGATGTTGATGAATAAAGTGTCTCGTCAAACTCTGTTGAAGGGTGACGAAGTGAGTGCTCTGTATTCCTACATTGGGGCTAAGCTCCATCTGATTCGCGATATTGCTGCATTTCAAAGCTCTGGCTCATTTTACTTGTCTGCCAGTTAATCCGCTTGAGAATGAAGGTGCGATCTCCCATCACGTCTAAGGCTTGTGAAATAAGGCTTATAAAACCTGCTACTCTGTCAAGCCTAATTGCGATCGCTGCGCATCATCATAAATGGCGTCCTGCCAGTTGGTTGCCGATTGGAACTGCTCAACCGTCCATCCTGTTGCTCCAGAGAAATTGGTGCCCGTTACATCAGCACCGGTTAGCGTCGCTCCTGTCAAGGTCGCTTCAGACAGATTGGCATAGTCGAGCTGAGCCCCTCTCAAATCGGCTTGAGTCAGATTGGCTTCGCTGAGATTTGAACAACTGGGAACAATCCGCGACTTTTCAGACGGGGGGTCGAGGCAGTCAAGCTGTGCGTTTTGCAGAGTGGCTCCTTCAAGCTGGGCGTTCTGCAAGTGGGCCTCGCGTAAATCAGCGGTGTTTAGCTGTACGTTGGTTAAGTTTGTGCCTCTGAGTCGAGCCTCACGCAGATCTGCAAAATTGAGGAATGCTTGGCTCAAGTTGGCGTTGCTCAGTTCAGCCTGCCGCAACACCGCCTGACTTAAATCCGCATGCGGTCCAATTTCATACGCATCACGAAACGCATCTTCCAGGGTGGCTTGAAAGTTTGTGAGGTTTGCATTTTGACAACTGCCGTTGGGCAATTCTGGGCATTGGTATGCGTCTAAATTATCCACATCAATGGTGTGTCTCAGAAACTCTCGAATCGACATGAATGAGGTTGGGTCACAGGGTTCACCTGCAAGCTCTGAAGGGTTATTGGGTGGACAAATGCCGACTCTCGTATCTCTGTCGTAAAGAGCGTGGGTAAAGATGGCATCCGTCATCTCAAGATGACTGCCAAAGGTGGTGTGAAACACGGTGTTTTCTCGGCGCTGGTCGCCTCTAAAGTTCGCTCCAGTCAGGTCTGTCCGCGTCAGAACGGTACACACGGGCGTCGGGTAATCGTAGAGACAGCCAAGTTGAGCCCCAGACAGGTCAGCATTCTGAAGCGAAGCCCCTTCTAAATTTGCGCCGATTAGATTGGTGTTGCGTAGTTTTGCCCGTTGAAGCTGTGCCCCTTGGAGCTGTGCCCCCTGCATCTGGGCGCTCCACAAGCCAGCGTTTTGCATGCGGGCGTTGTTGAGCTGTGCCCACCGCATGTCAATTTCGGGCAAATGGGCATCGGACACATCGAGTCCTCGTAGGCTGATGCAGTCGGGGAAAAATCCACCGATGATTGGCATGGTGCGCCACTGAATGTCTGCCCACCGATCGGGGTGAAACCATTCAACCGGGCTGAGCCGTACGGTATCGGTTGGGGACAGATCAGCTTTGGGAATATCGCGATAGGTACACCCTTCCTTTAAGGTTTCGATGGCTTGGATTCGCCCGGCGCTTTCGGTGAATGTTTTCGCGTTTGTGATCGTGTCCCACGCCTGGGTATGAGCCGCTTTCTTGCGATCGCCCGCTTCTGCAATAAACAGAATGAGACCAACGATAATGGTGAACTGTCCCAGGAATCCAGCCAGGGAGGCGAGACGATGCAAGCTGTTGTTGACGAGTCCGCTGAGACCCTCGGCGGTGCGGCGCTCATATTCTTCGAAGAGCTGACGATATTCTTCCGTCGGGATTTCTGACGCCTTGGCCTGCCGCATCAGCCGATAGTTTTGCTCAATCGGGTCTTTGATGCTGGAGAGATTGCTGAACTCCTCGTTGAGTGCCTTCAGCAGATTGGTCTGATACTCCTGGGAAAAATGATCCGCCTTAAACTGTTGAAACATCTCCCGATATTCGTCGGCAGGGAGGGCAGAGTTGTTGGCCGCATGAATCAGTCGGTAGCTTTGCTCAAGCGGGTCATCAATTTGGCAGAGGGCTCTAAATTCGTTGCGGAGGTTTTCAACTCCCTGGGTGACCGCATCCATCTCAGTGGATGCTGGGGAGGCTGAATTTGCTGGTTCTCCAGGTGTGAATGTCGCCTGTTGAGATGGTGATGGGGAGTTCGGTTGAGGGGGCATGGGTTACCTCCGTGCGATCGCCAGAAAGCCTGAATGGGTGATTCAGATTGGGAATACGGCAGCGTTTATCGGGGGAAGGTCAGTGATCGCTGCGTGTATTCAACTGCACTTGTATTCATAGGATAGATCCAGGCGATCGCCCCCTTGTTCCAGAGAAATCAACCGCTTTATCTCGGCAGAATCTCGCAGCCCTAGCAAAGGGGTAACTCCATGCGAAAAATGGTGCCTCGTCCGGGAGGCGATAAGCACTCTAACGTTCCTTGGTGGAGTTCGGTTACCACCTGATAGCTAATCGAAGCGCTCAACAAGTCCAATGAAATTACCGCCATTCCTCAGTTGTTGAACGTATTGGCTTTAGAGGGGTGTATCGTGACAATTGATCAATGGGGGCACAAACCCAGATTGCCGAGCAAATCATGTGGCCTTCGATGAAGATGCCTCTCGGATTCGCAAAGACTATGCCCCTGAAAATCTGTCTCTGGTGCGTCATGTTGCATTGAATCTTTTGCACCAAGAAACCTCCGCTAAAGTAGGGATTAAGGCCAAACGTCTCAAAGCTGGGTGGGACAACGATTACCTTTCACGTATTCTCACTGCTTGAGTATGCGTTTGCTCTGTTGTCGCCATCCTGTTAATTGACAATGACAATTCCTCACTCTTGAACATGACGCAACCTTTAGACTACTTTTGTGGCGTTACTTTTTTGAACAAAAGATCAAGATCTAATTTGGACTGGCATTACGAGGTAGGTCATTTTGACGCCGCCGAGTGGCGTTGCGACTGCTGGACTTGTCGCGGTGTTGAACTGGAGCTGCACTTCGGCTGAATCAAACGCTTTGAGTCCTTCAAGGAGGTACTTGACGTTAAAGGCGATATCTAAGTCTTCGCCGGAGATTTGAGCGGCAATCGATTCTTTTCCGCTGCCTACGTCAGGTGCATCCACGGAAA
>JAYKJC010000363.1:0-19644 GCA_035285885.1 Leptolyngbyaceae cyanobacterium
GTACTTGTTTAGCGTATTCCTTGTTCCCAGCGTCTCGCTGGGAACGCCCGCGAGAGCCTCTGGCTCCCGTTCAAATGGAGCCAGAGGCTCCCGCAGCGGTTCCCTGCCAGAGTCAGGGAACCAGAAAACCCTTTGTAGGGGGATGGCAATGCCATGCCCAGCAATGCTCTTTTATCCAGAGAATCTACCCATGACCTTTTCGGTACTGCCTGAAGTTCTAACCACCTCTCGGTTTTACGTCGAGCTCAATTTCGATGGTTCGAGTGCGGTTCCTGATGCGTACTTCAAAGAATGCAAGGGCGTGCAGTACACCCAGGAAGTCGCAGAAATTGCAGAAGTAACGCCAGAAGCCTGGGGCGTTCAGGGGAGACCGGGTCGATTTATGCGAACGAAGGTGCCGAGCACCCGCAAAGTCACGAATCTGACGCTCAAGCGTGGACTCATGACCGATGCAAACGCCATGTGGGATTGGATGTACAACATCGCAGAACCCAACCCCGATCATCAACGGAAGGGAGGCTGGGCGAAGTATCGCGTGTCTAGCGGGAAAATCGTGATCTACACCCAGTCTGGGGATGAGGGAGCTATTTTCACCTTCTCCAATGCCTGGCCCATTAAGTACACCATGCCAGATATTGGCGTTGGCACGAGTGACCTCGCAATTGAAGAACTCGAAATCGCTGTAGAAGAGTTCAGACGAATTCCATCGACTACCAGATCGAATACCAGAAGGTAACGCATGATGCAAACTGAATTTGAATTCACCCTCCCCAAAGGCTATTTAGACGCCCAGGGCAACGTCCATCGTCGCGGGATTATGCGGCTTTCAACGGCGATGGATGAGATTGTGCCTCTACGAGATCCTCGCGTTCGTGCGAATCCGGCCTATGCCACGGTCATTATTCTGGCGCGAGTGATTACCCATCTGGGTGCGCTCGATGAGATTACACCGACAACCATCGAAGGGCTCTTTGCCTGCGACCTGAACTTCCTGCAACAGTTCTACCGCCACATCAATGAACTGGAAGAGGAGACATCGGGCGATCGCCACAACACCCCTAAGGAACCAACAATAAACTCTATACCGGAGGCTATGGGGGCGATCGCCTAACCCTCCCGGCGACCCTGATTATCATCATCCCATCATCGAATGCCCCATCGTCGCCGCCATTGCGTCGTCGCTTCTTTGGGCGATGCTTGTTGCTCGAGCTGATGGCGCTCCAAAATTTGCTCCGCCGTATCTGTCAGCGTCAAATCGCGAAACGGAGTAGCCGCGCGGGTTTGCAAATGCTCGTGTTCCATAGGAGACAGGGGATGGAGATCATCCGTTGAAAATGCCCCAACCGTGCCCATGGCCCACTCGTGCGATCGCCCCGGTTCATCTAAGGGAATGGTGCCAATTTTTAGACCTGCTTCAATCATCGCTGCCCGCACAGACGCAGACCGAGAATAGGTGGTGAGAATGCCTGTGGGAGCAAGACAGCGCACAACCTGAGTGAAAAACTCGACCGTCCATAGCTGAGGGCATCGTCGAGGAGAAAACGGATCAAAAAAGATGGCATCAGACTGAAAGCCCTGCTGAACCAGCTTTTGAATAGTTTCGCGAGCATCGCCAATGAGGAGGTGGGCGTTGAGCTGCTCGGTTTGACACTGCTGCTGCTGGGCGATCGCCCTCAACACCTGCTGCACAGGAGGCGACCAGCTATCGATCAGGGGAGGGGCGATCGCCGCTAGAGGCACCGAGGCATCTAACTCCAATCCATATAGCGTCACTGAACAAGCTGGATTTTCTCGCCAAATCGTCTCTAAGGCTGCGGCTGAGTTGTATCCCAGACCATAACAAACATCAAGTAGCCTTACAGAGGCATGGCGTGACTTTTGAGTTAATTTTGCTACTTCCGAGAATTTTTGAACCGCTTCTGTTTTTGCCCCATCTCGGCTATGAAAGTGCTCCTTAAACCTTTCCGAGAAGAAAGTGTAAGAACCATCATGGGTTTGAAATGGAATCCATAAATCAACACGCTGCATATTTAGTGACTACGTAATATCTCGCGCAACCAATGTGACATTTATTAAATTTTCTATAGAGAGATGGATGTACTGTATTTTCTGATACAGAATGACAGGCCCGAAATTGGTGGAATCAACGTTGAGTATAGTCGGTCATTCTAATCGGTGCGTCTTCATTGTGGCACGTGCCCCTCGTTGAGAAATGTCCAACGATGAAAGTTGGCAAACCTGGGTCTCTGTGGTAAGAGTGTTAAATCTTTAATGACCTATGCACTCGGAACACTGAGCTGTAGGTTGTTCAGTCATAGCCCCCGGTGGAATCACGTCCGTGATTTCTGATGGTTCCTCAAGGTTTCAGAGAGGCAAAGTGTAGAGCTTTGCATGTGTTTTAGATAACGTAACGTTAAGGAACGTCCAGTGATGATGTCTAAGTTAGAAATGAAAAGCAGACATCAGCGGAAGAGTTCACTCATGAGCTCTGCTTACCCTGATGTTGAAGGATTTATTGGAATATTGCGCTCATTCGTGCCTCGTCGCTCGCTGAGCTGGATCGCAGTCATTCCTCTGGTATCAATAATCGTCGTGGGCTGGGGAATCGCAGCTCATGCACAAGAAGAAGCCACAGCGGCTGATGTACAAGCAGTACTCGACAATATCTGGGTACTTGTTGCAGCTATTCTGGTTATCTTCATGAACGCAGGTTTCGGCATGCTCGAAACAGGCTTCTGTCGCCAGAAGAATGCGGTCAACATTTTGGCAAAGAACCTGATTGTCTTTGCGTTGGCAACATTAGCCTTCTGGGCGATTGGATTCTCGCTCATGTTTGGCCAAGGCGGTGGATTTGTTGGTGGAGGCGGTTGGTTCCTCACGGGTGATAGTGCTGCTTACGTTGGGCCTGACAGTCTAACCCTTGAGGTTCCCGTGTTCTTCTTGTTCCAGGCTGCGTTCGCTGGTACGGCAGCAACCATCGTGTCTGGGGCAGTTGCTGAGCGGATCAAGTTCATCGATTTCATTATTTTCAGCGTTTTGTTGACTGGAATTGCCTACCCAATCAGTGGCCACTGGGTCTGGGGAGGCGGCATGCTCGGTTCCATAGGATTCCTCGGTGGTGTTGGTTTTAGCGACTTTGCAGGTTCAACCGTGGTTCACTCCGTTGGTGGATGGGCTGCATTGATGGGTGCTGCAATTCTTGGTCCCCGCATCGGCAAGTATCAGGGGGGACAACCCAGTGCATTGCCTGGTCATAACATGAGCATTGCAACGCTGGGCTGTTTGATTCTTTGGATCGGCTGGTTTGGGTTTAACCCTGGTTCTCAGCTAGCGGCTGATATGGCCGTTCCTTACATTGCAGTCACAACGAACTTGGCTGCGGCGGCGGGTGGTGTTGCTGCCCTGATTACCTCTTGGGTTGTGTCTGGCAAGCCTGACCTATCCATGATCATCAACGGTATTTTGGCGGGACTTGTTGCTATCACTGCGGGTTGTGCGGGCGTTGGTTACCTCGGAGCAGTCATCATTGGATTGATTGGAGGAATCATCGTTGTCTTCTCCGTTTATTTCTTTGACAGCATTCAGATTGATGACCCTGTTGGTGCAATCTCTGTTCACTTGGTTAATGGAATCTGGGGAACGCTGGCTGTTGGTTTATTTAACCTAGAGTCTGGATTGTTCTTTGGTGGCGGCATCACTCAGCTTCTCGCTCAAATCATGGGTATCTTGACCATTGGTTTGTGGACTGTCGTGCTCAGCACCATCTTCTGGCTCGTTCTGAAGTCTGTTCTCGGTCTTCGTGTAACAGAGGAAGAGGAGTTGATGGGTCTCGACATCGGCGAGCATGGCATGGAAGCTTACAGTGGTTTCGTCAAGGATGCCAGTGGTGCAGCGAATACGACAACTGCGGGTATTTCCTAGGAAAGTCGTTCATGCAAGATATAGAATTCCGACTTCGAGTATCTGCTTCTGACACGAAATAGGAATTCATTCTCTCTGAGAGGAACAGATGACCTGACTTGATTCCTTAAACTGTGGGCTAATCAAAGCCCACAGTTTTTTAATGCAACAAGTTTATGCAACAGCTTTTCGTCTTGTGCTAGGCTCTGGTATCACAAGGGGGGGAGGCAGTAAGAATGCGCGATCGCCCATTTCATAATCTAAAGCACTCAATAGCCCGTACTATCCGGTTCTCAATGGCATCGATGAAGGTTGCTCCACCACCGTTGTGGGCGATCGCATCGATAGGAGCCAATGTGGCCCTTGTCGTCGTGTTTGGCACAGCCGCATGGCGCATGATCGGTCGGAGTGCCACCGGGTCATCTTCTCAAGCTTCCGTCTCGGCCCCGCACCTGACCTCTACGGGAGCCGTCCATGCGGTTGCCTCAGAATCTGTAGGGTTTGATCTGGATGAAGATGAACAGATTGCCTCTGACCAGCTTGGCCCTCGTCATCAATTGGGCTACAGCGACTGGGTCAATATTTTGACGCGAGAAGCTGAGGCTATCGTTCAAGATCCACCTCCGTCTCTCAGTATTTTGATGGGAGACTCCATTAGCCTTTGGTTTCCCCATGAGCAATTGCCCCCGGAGATGACTTGGCTAAACCAGGGCATTTCTGGAGAGGTCTCTGAGGGACTGCTGAATCGCCTCGATATTATTGCCGAAACTCAGCCCGACTATATTTTTGTAATGATTGGCATCAACGATCTGTTGCGAGATGTGAGCGATCGCCAACTCCTCGACAACCAGCAACAGATTATTCGTGAGCTGAGCCAGATGCATCCATCGACCACGATTGTGCTGCAATCGATTTTGCCCCACAGCGCTGAGAATGCAACGTGGGAAGGCAAAGAGCGGCTGATGGCCATTTCCAATGACCGCATTCGGGCACTTAATCAAGACCTGGCGGCGATCGCCACCGCCGAAAACGTTCAGTTTCTCGACCTGGCTCCTCTCTTTAGCGATCGCCAGGGAAATCTGCCGATGGAGCTAAGCACCGATGGACTGCATTTAAATGGTGAAGGCTACGCAATTTGGTCGAATGCGCTCCAGGTCTACCAGCAGGCGATCGCCTTTGACCGGGAGAATGGCGAGGAATGACGGGCGAGAAATTAAATGGCGAGAATTAAATGGCGAGGCTGCGATTCGGTCACCCAAGTTTCGTGAGTAAACCTGATAGACATCATCACAAATAAAATTACTCAGGATTATCAACGGAAGATGGATGGTTTGGTACGCTAGGAGCGTAGGATTTTTTTGGTTGCTGACACGATTGAGGAGCGAGACCATGAACACCAACAGTATCGACACAAAAGCGTTCAAGCGATCGCTCAACCATTCAGACAAATACTTCCGGCGAGGGTTCGGTCACGATGCTGAAGTGTCGGACACCATGAGTACTGAATATGAAAGCAACCTCATCCAAGAAATTCGCGACAATCACTACACATTGACGCAGGGAGACGTGACCATTCGTTTGGCCGAAGCCTTCGGCTTTTGCTGGGGGGTCGAGCGGGCGGTGGCCATGGCCTACGAAACCCGCCAGCATTTCCCCAAAGAACGCATCTGGATCACCAACGAAATCATCCATAATCCCTCGGTCAATCAGCGACTTCGAGACATGAACGTTGACTTCATTCAGGTGATCGACGGAGAAAAGAACTTTTCAGGTGTGGAATCGGGTGATGTGGTGATTTTGCCCGCGTTTGGTGCCAGCGTTCAAGAAATGCAGCTTCTCAATGATCGCGGCTGCACCATCGTGGACACGACTTGCCCCTGGGTTGCCAAAGTCTGGAATTCTGTCGAGAAACACAAAAAGAAAGACTACACCTCGATCATCCACGGCAAATACAAGCATGAAGAAACCGTCGCCACGAGTTCCTTCGCGGGCACGTACCTGGTGGTGCTGAACATGAAAGAAGCCGAGTACGTATGCGACTACATTTTGCAGGGGGGCGATCGCACGGTATTCCTTGAAAAATTTAAGGGCGCTTACTCCGTAGGGTTTGACCCCGATCGTGACCTAGCACAGGTCGGCATCGCCAATCAGACCACCATGCTCAAAGGCGAAACTGAGCACATCGGCAAACTGTTTGAGCACACCATGCTGAAAAAGTATGGCCCCGCCGCTGTGAACGATCACTTCATGAGCTTCAACACCATCTGTGATGCCACTCAAGAACGGCAGGATGCCATGTATGAGTTAGTCAACGAACCTCTGGATCTGATGGTGGTGGTCGGCGGCTACAACTCATCGAACACCACCCACCTACAAGAAATTGCCATTGAGCATGGCATTCCCTCCTATCACATTGATAGCGCTGACCGCATTGGGCCCGGCAACCGAATCGAACACAAGCCTCTCGAACAGGAATTGGCAATTCAGGAAAACTGGCTCCCCGAAGGCAAGATCACCGTCGGTATCACCTCAGGAGCCTCGACTCCCGACAAAGTGGTTTCAGATGCGATTGAAAAGATCTTCGAGCTGAAAAGATTAAGCATTCCTGCATAATTGCCAAATATGTCTCGCGGATTATCTGCAATTCTGTATGTTCGCTGTAAACTATCCAATGATTAATCGTTGGAGATAGAATCATGGGATTTTTGAGCAAGTTATTTGGCAAAAAAGAAGAAGAAAAAGCGGCGGCGTCACCCAAAATTGAAGTGAAAAGCGCAGCGAAAGAGCAATCCATTCCACCAGAAAAAGTGGGGCTCGACGGCAAATTTGACGAAAGCGGTCTAGCGAAGCGGGTTGCCAAAGCCCTCGACGATGCAGGCATCTCCGATGAGGTGGGTCTGTGGGTTGCGCAAACAGGTAGCAAAGTCGTACTTAAGTACAACGACGACGCCAAAGCGGTGTTGGCACAGGCCGAGCGTGTGGCTAAAGGCGTTGAAGGCGCAACTGAAGTCGAATCCTTACCTAATTCTTAAAAGCCCAATCCTTCAAAATTTAGGACAGACGTAAGTCCTAGAATTAAAAAACTATTCGGCAGACTGGTACTTTTTTAGCGTATTCCTTGTTCCCAGCGTCTCGCCGGGAATACCCGCTAGAGCCTCTGGCTCCTATTCAAAATGGAGCCAGAGGCTCCCACAGCGATTCCCCGCCAGAGGCAGGGAACCAGAATTAGAAAACGCTAAACACATAGGCAAACTGGGTCTGCCGAATAGTTTTTTTATCCAAGCATTTCCTGCTAAGCACTAGCTATCGCCGCGATTCTTAACGCTCAACGTGGCATAAAATCTGTTTTCATTTGACAATGAAGAGGCTGAATTGGATGCTATGGCTGTGGCTGACTCGAATCAATCGAATGCACCTCAACCCCCTCGCGAATTGACGCACGACATCGGTTCGACTCCTGATAACCTCTCCTTTGCTGATACGATCGCCTTCACTCAAACGCTACTGGCTCATCTGGAGAACGACCCGACGGATGCTGAGAGCAACTCACACACGATCGCCCAAACAATCGCCCACCTCCTGAGCAGTAAAGCAGGGGCGCGGGGCTTTCTGGCGACCTATCTTACCTATGACGGGGCGATCGCCGATCAGCCGCCGGACAGCATCATCAACGGGTTACGCGCTAAGCCCGACATCGTGGCCGATATGATGGTCAAAAACCTGGCGATGTCGTCTGCAATGGCGATCGCCCACCAGCGTAATCAGGACGAGGAACATGCGAAAGGCTCACGTCGGGTTCAGCAGCGCACTCGTCACCTGATTGAGATGCTCGAAACGGCTGAGTTAGGCGGAGCAATTCGAGAGATGGTATCAAGCCTGGAGGGAACCTCGTCTTACTACCAACCGTTTCTTGAGCAGCAGCGATACGACACCGAGCAACGGGAAGCACTCAAAACCGTGTTTAAGGCGATCGCTCTCAAAACAAGTACAGGACAGTGACTTGCAGGTGAACACCGAACAGCATCAATCCAGACTTGTAAAGGCAAATGGCATTTGCCCTCACCGAAGATAGGCTACTCCAACCGGGTACTGATGCGATATCCCGCATATTCATTCCCCTCGAACAACACAATCAGCCATGCCTGATCGTTAAACGTCAGAGGATACGCTTCTCGCTCAGCGTCAACTCCAGAGCGGATTTGAACGGTTGGAAGGATACAATAGGGCTCTGCTAAAATTTCACGAACCTCGTTCTTTGAATCACGTTCAGGAATCGCCAATACGTTGGCAAGATGTTCTTCTGTCAGCGCCACATGGGATTGAATGTCGCCTGTGCAACCGCTAAACAATTCAGCCCCTGACGAGTTCGACCGTTTGGTTTGAACATCCAGCATCAGCCCCAGCAAGGCCGCCATCAGTCCACCCGCCAACAGCACCGTGACTCCATTGATGGGGGTTTTACGGGCGGTCATGGTATTCCTCCTCATTCTTCGCCATCAACAATGAGCAAGCGACAATAAAGATCCAAGCTAATCCAAAGAAAATCGACATATTCAAATCCTCTAAAAACAACTAAAAGAGTGTCTTAGATTGATGCATTACGGTTAATGCCGAACGCATTAGCTCAAGCGACCTCCGAGGAGGAGTCCAAACATAATGAGAATCAGCCGACGCCCCAGGGTGAAACTGACACGAGAATCAACAACTGTGCGGTAGATGGCGATCGCCGCTGGCGTCACAACGATAGCGATCGCCAATGGCCACAGGGCTGGATGGGTTGCGAGAAGCGTATCGAGACACAGGCGAATCACCACGGAACCGCCAATCCATGCAAGGGACTGCCCTAAGGGAGGAAATGAGGCTGACTGATTGTCAGTCCGCTGATCGTGAATTTTCGTAGGCGGGAGTGGAGCCGTTCGTGCCCCACCGGAATGAGTGGCCTGGATAGAAGAACTGTCTGGGGCTGAAGGTGCTGAAGGTGCGGATGCAGACTCAGCGGCAGCGTCTAAGCCAACGAGCCACCGCAACAATCGATGGATAGACGGCCACATCGTTGAAGATGAATGATGCTGGGCGGATTTCTTAGAGGGTGATGAGGTTCTCCCAGAAGCTTTTCCGGACGCCGTTCTAGAGGCTGTCCCAGAGGCTGTCCCAGAGGTCGGCCTGGACGCAGGTGGGTAGAGGGTTGTCTTCACGCCCGAGGCTCCCCCCTCTCTGACTCCCTCCCTTGCGGGGCGATAGCCTGAGCGGATCGAAGCCGCTTCAATCACTAAGGCTCCATTGGAGAGTTGCGTTACATAGGGAACGACAAACTCATCGCTGTGGGCAGAAAGACAGTGCGAAAGATCGGGCAGAAAAACGGAACGTCCAGCCGCTGCCTCAATCGCTCGCTGATGGTCTACCTGCTCGGCGATCGCCCTCATCTCGTCAAGGGCATGGCTCAGCGCACTGGCCATGGTGTTCACATGCTGAGCCTGGAGGTTGAGCTGCTGAAAAAGCTGAGAAAGAACATATTCGTCATGCTGGGTAGGGTGTCGATGATGGACATACGGCGCATCCGGCACGTTCGTCTGTGGCACTCGCCCATTCCTGGGATCTCGCAAAGGTGATGAGGAGGATGAGGAATCGGGGGCGATCGCCTCTCGTCCATAGCCCTCATTCACCTCAAGCGCAGGATACTGAACATTGGCATCCGTTGGAGCCGTCGGATGAGTCTGATACAGCGTTTCAGAGGTGAGTCGCGTCCGAGAAGAGGAACCGTGGCTGACATCGGGTTGATAGGCAACCCAGCTATCATCCACATACTGAGTGTTCCGTCCTGCCAACTGCCCCGATGGGGAGTGGGGCAACGCATCGGATCGGCTAAATTCTTCTTCTACATAACGCTGAAACTCTTCTGGATAAGGAGCAGCCCCGTCCATTGTCTGACCCGAAGCAGAGAAATCAGAGTGCCCCCCGTGTTCCACCTGAGGGGAACTGCGAATGACCGTGCGGTGAGGCGATGAGTAGAACCTCGATGTCGAGCGATAAGAGCTATGGGAGGATTCATTCGGGAGTTGGATGGACGGAGAGGAAGAATACGAAGGATGTTCGGCATCGGACTGAGAACCAACCGACTGAGAACCGACCGATTGAGAGCCAACCGATTGAGAACCGACCGATTGAGAACCGACCGTAGAAGGAGAAGGGGACTGAGCACGACCGAGCTGTTGGAGGCGGGTCTGGATTCGTTGAATTTCAACAAGAGTTGCATTCATAGCCAATCAATTGAGAGAAGCAGCAATAGGCATCTGAGGCGTGACGCTCAGAGCAGACTGTAGAAGAAGGGGCAGATATAAAGCAGTGCGCATCGATCAGCCGTGGCTGCGGGAAGCGTGACACGCCCCATACAACCGCTTTCACTTAACGCACGTGCAAATTACTGTAAAGGCACTAAAGAAGTAGTTCATATGAACTATATCGCATTCTTTTCCAATCCGCTATTCCTTTATGTTTTGTAAAAAACATCCTGGATTGACGAATGAACACGAGTGGGCCAACGTCTCCGAGTGCCTGAAGAACAAGGATTTTTCGTAAAAGCAGGCATGCTGCGCGTTCCTGCAAAAATCTGCACGCGTGTATGGACACCTGGGGTGAGCGTCCACTTTGCAGTCATGGATACAAAATCAATGCGTATACTAAGTCCGTATTAGAGGGTGAGTTGCTCTCCTGGAATGAAGGGATTCGTCAATAGGTTTCCGCATCGAACATTGAACCCGGTTAAATGTCTTCAAAGACAACTACGCAGGAACACTTACCCACTGGGATGGAGAAACTGGGTGAAAACCGAGCAAGTAACATACACGTGCGTCGTGACGATCAGAGAAGACGACAGGAGTAGCCCCGCTCAATTCGATAGCAGACGGTCTTGAGGGAAAAGGAAAGGTTTTTATGATGACACGCAACCACTGGCAAGCAAAAACAGCATTGGGATTAGTTGTTGGAATGGTGACGGCGATCGCCACTCCCATTGCAGTACAAGGGCGATCGCTCGAATGGACTAACGCCGAGCGACAGTCCGGTCGCTATATCGCTCAAACACTCTTCGACTCCGCCCAAATTGTTATTCCGGAAGGAACCCGCATTCAAGTCGGGTACGACGACACCAACGATGAGGGAGAACCCATCGAGCGGATTCTGCTCGACCCCGATGAAACGGCTGAGGTGACCTTGACGGTAGACCAGCCGATTCGCTCGAACCGGGGCACCGTGCTCATTCCTGCAGGAAGTGAGATAGAGGGTGAGTTGCGTCCTCTTGAGGGCGACACCCCTGGAACTCAGTTCTTTGCAGAAACCCTGCGGTTGCCCAATGGCGAAACGGCTGACCTTGATGCCGTCTCCGCGCCCGTAACTCGCACCGAAGTCATCACCGAAGAAACTGACCCCGACTTCATCAAAGGGGCGGTGATTGGGGCAGCGGCAGCGGCAGTGCTGGCCGAAATCTTCGGCAGCATCAACATTCTTGAAGTTCTCGGTGGCGGGGCACTCGGAGCCCTCGGCATCTGGATTTTTGGGGGCGGTGAAGAAGAAACCGAAGTGGTCGTAGTTGAACCCGATAACGACCTGGATCTGACGCTCCAGTCGGAACTCCGTCTCTAGGGTCTGTTTTAAAAGTTGTTTTTTCGTGCGCAAAGCGAACGAAAAAACAACTTTTAAAGTATGAATGCCAGTTATCCCTGTTCCCTCTCGGGTGATGCCGCTGAGGAGTTGTGAGATTTCAGAGTGACTATCTCGGCCTCCGCTGGATCGGCCTCTGGATCTTGCCAGAAGACGATGTCATCATTGAGCACCTGTAGCGTACTGCCAGGATAGTAGAAACTGAGAATGCGATCGCTCGACCAGCCTAACTTCCCAAGGTTATACGCTCCTGTTTGGCTCATGCCTACACCATGACCAAAACCACCCCCCACAAAGGCATAGCCCTTCAACACTTGCACGGGGGCCGCAGGAGTTGCCGCCTCAAGGGGGGACGGTTGTGCGGCCTCTTCTCCAACGGTCGCAACGGTGCTATCTGCCGCTGATTCTTCAATCACTGGAACAGGGGCAGGAGTGACCTCTTCATATAAAGGCTCAAGATAGAACAGGGTGCTCCGAGGCGGATAGAGCGCCCGGATGACCTCATCTTTCGTGAGTTCGATGACGCCGAGATCGGTGGTGACCTCTAAGGTTTGCACTCGACCCGACTCGGCTCGCTGGGTCACCTCCAGCTTTTCGACACTCTGAATATGCGCGAGTGGATGCTGAATCACGCTGAGATAGTTTTTCATGTCAGCGGTCAAGCTTTCCAGGGTGCCTTCTCGTCGCCAGCGAAACGCATCCCACCCCTCTTCGTTGAACCCCGCATCTAAGTTCATAAATGCCTGGAAGTTCTCTTCGTTCGAAAGAGGTCGGCTGGACAAATCCCACAAATTTTGCACAGAATCGACGACTGCTCTGAGGTATGGACGGTCAGGGCCATTCCAAACGTGGCTAAAGGGTGAGGTGATGCCGCCCGTTGTAGACGAATACAGGGCATCCACAAGCTCGTTGTTATACGTCAGCACCTTGCCACGAGTTGCGGCGATCGCCCGATCCGACACATCAGCCGCGCCCCCCAGTCCCCAATAGACCTGACACTGGGTATCAGCACACAGCTCATACCCATCAATCTCAAACCGCCGCAGGTTGCGAAGGGCATAGGTGCGGGCAAGAACGGCCTGCGCTTCAATCGCTGTCCGTGGAGCCGCTAAGCCAATCTCATGGGGAACCACACCCCGCAGATAGGTTTCAATCGGAACCTCATTCACCAGGGTATAAGTACCGTAAGCATTGGTTTGAAAGCGCATTTCTCCGCCATAGAGACGGGTTTCATGTTCGTTGCTGTCCACCCGAATGCGATCGTTGTCGCTCGAAATTTCGAAGCGATCGCGAAAATATCGAAATCCATTTGCGGTGAACGAAACCCTGGGACGGCTACGTTGCGTCTGGGTATCGATAAATGCGGCTTTTGCGCCATTGGCCTGGAGGTTATGCAGCAAGAGACGACGCAGCAGCGGACTGTGATAGATGTCTCGCTTTGCCCAGACCTGCCAGGACTGAGGCTGAGCGATTTCCACTTCAATCCCTTTCGATCGCCAATATTTAGCACTGTCTTCAGCACTTTCAAAGCTGCGATGATTGCTCAACACCACCCGCTCAACCACATCCGGCTCGGGCAAGGGGTTCATTTCAACCTCAATGGTGACCTTAGATGCTGAGACCGATTGCTCTTGCCCACCTGTGACGAAGTCAACTTTAAGTTGCTTCCCGGCGATCGCCTCCAGGGTAAGAACATCGGTGGCTTCATCACCAAATCGCTGGATTACCCCCACATCAATCACGGGGTTTGGAACCGATTGAGCCACTTGGAACGCTTTTTCCTGTTCTTTGGTGCCAAGTCCCTGAGCCATCGATGGAGGTGGACTCATCACCTCCATCAGGCCAAATAAAAGACCGAACAAACTAGACGAGAGTATCCATGGATTGATGCACACCCGACGATTCGATCGTAGAGACTGCAGGTGGGCCGTATTTAATCGAATATCAGGCTGTCGATTCACCAGTTTCTTCTCCTAGGGAATGCTACCGCCAATGTTAGCTCAGTTATTTAAAGATGGAAGGCAGAAAAAAATGTTTCGACAACAGCCCGAAGAATGAAGATTCAGCAAAATGTTTACATCTAAAGGTGCAAATCAGCGACTACTATCTCTGCCTGCAACGCCAACCGCTTCTGATTCTCCACCGTTCCTCTCTCTCTGTGGGACGCTCTGGGATTTTGGGTATGTTATTTTCCCGCAAGGGGCTTAGCCCACTTGCGATGACGTCATGACACTCATTAACCAGTCCTCCATGCGATCGCCCCAGCTTTCTAGAGAGTAGTGGGCTTCCACATGGGCGCGGCACTGATAGCGGTCAATGGCATCGAGTTGGGCGATCGCACGCATCAGTCCTTTAACATCTCCTGGTTCCACGAGATATCCCGTCTTTCCAGAAACGATAATATCTTGCAACCCCCCTTTCCGGTAGGCAATGACTGGCACGCCACAGGCCAGGGCTTCAATGGTGACATTGCCAAAGGCTTCTTCCCAGTGGGGCGTCATCAAAAATCCCTGACACTGACCTAGCATGGCTTGCAGGGCTCCTGTGGGCAGAAAACCCAGGTATTCCAGAGGCGCGTGGGGATACTGATGCAAAAGATTCTGCCAGTACGCTTCATCCTGAATCACCCCTGCAATTTTGAGCGGGACATTCAGTGCCGCCGTTGCCGCAACCGCATCGGCCAGACCCTTTTCAGGGGAAATGCGACCCACCCAGGCCAGACTTTGGGTGTTGGGGTGAGAGACGAAGGTATAGAGGTTCAGGTCAATGCCTTTGCCCAGCGCCAGTAGGCGATCGCTGTCTCGAAAGGTTTTGGCAGAAGCGGTCGTATTCACAGCCACAGTACCGGGGAAGGCGATCGCCGTAGTGCTCACCATCCGATCCATAAGGGGCGACAGGCAGCTCATACTGATCCAATGGGCAATGGGGCGCTCAAAAAATGGAGTCAGGTACAGGGGCAGCCAATCATAGGCAAAATTGACCAATACATCGTATTGATGCTGTAGCTTTCGGGCGAGCTGCCACATATTGGCCAGCACTCCCTCCGATGGCAAATGAATGTCGGGGGCGAGTTCAGCAATGGTTTGGGCTGGAATTTGGCAGGTTCCCGGCACCTCATAGAGAGTATCCCCCAGGGACGTGGAACCCGCTGGGGCAATCACATCCACCCCATGACCTCGTTCTGTGAGGCATCTCACCAAATTACGTACCGTCATTTCTACGCCTCCCCCAATCCCAGAACCAAGGGGACCGACGGGAGTCGATAGAATTAGAAAGCGGCGACGAACCGAAGCTGGCTTCTGTTTGACTGAAATAGGGCTGCGGGGCGAAGCGACTCCCGACGGCAGAACTCCAAGAAGATGTGGATCAAGAGAACTCATGTAAACCTCATCAATGCCTTCATCAAGGCAGAAATAATCCCGTAGCTCCTATGGGACGTTGGAGCGATCGCGCGAAAACTGAAATGTAAATCGCTAAGTGCTCCCCAATTGCTCCCCAATTAGAAGAGAGAATATCGGACTCTATCGGATTGATTATGCAGTCGTGGGATGAAAATGCCAACTAGTACGCGTAGTATGCGGATACGTAAGTTCGCATCCTGTAATATAAGCATTTTGCCCATGCAGACTGGAAACTTGCACCGGGTTGCTACGGGTACGCCAGGGGGGATGTCTCAGCAGATTTGCGGGATGAGCGCGAAGATTTCATTAACATACGTCCGCAAATTAGTTGAGTTCTCGGATTGAGTGAAAGGTTTGCCAGGACACGATCAGGGAGTCCCTTCCTTTTCATGACAAACCTCATGGCTAACCGACTTCGCACGTTATTGCTTTCGACTGGAGTTGCGTCTACCTTCATCGCTGTAGCGTCGCCAACTCATGCCCTTACGTTTAATGGGTATGCAAGTGGAGTTTGGGGCACGCCGCATTCAACTGAATCAAGTCCTCAATTCACAGGCGTTGGAGACTCGTTATTTACCTGGGGAACTCCCAACATATCCGGGCGTGACTCCAATCAGTTGGCGTTTCAGGGCAGTGTGTTTGATACGGCGACCAATGCTTTATTCAAAGTGGGTGAACTTACGTATTTCAATGGAACCATCCGTTCAAATACGGGGATTGCGTCGGTTCCCCTTAACTTTGAGTTCATGTTCGATAATGCTGACGTTTTGAGTCAGGTCTTCAGCATTAACTTCGACATCGTGACCACGCCCAATATCGGCACTCCTGAAGACAATGCCGATGCGATTGTGCCCACAACGTTGATTAGTGAGCAGTCCTTTAACCTGGATGGCCTCGACTACACTCTGCAACTGGTGGGGTTCAGTCAAGATGGCGGGGTGAGCAATACGGAAGAATTCCGGGTGCTAGAAGAAGCGCGCACAACCGCTTCCCTGTTTGGGCGCATCATTGAAGTTCCGCCAACCGTTTCTGACCCTTCTCGAATTCCTGAACCACGGGCGATCGCCGGACTCGGTGTTCTTGCGCTGGCTCTGGGGCTGGGCAGAATGACTCGCACCCGCTAACGTTGTATTTGCCGTGCGTCAAGGGATTTACATCGCGGCAGGAAATCAGAAGCCTCACCCGAAGCCTCACCCGAAACATTGAGTGAGGCTTCACCTGTTGAGCAGCATTTTCATGTTGTACTCGGCATAGCCAATCACCTGGCGAGGTTGTCCCTGTGTCAGAGCCAGCATGTCCTGGAGGCAGGTATGCAGCTGATCCGGGTGAATTTGTTCGTACAGGCGATCGCACACTCGATTGAGAATGGTGCGCACCTGAATGGCCTGCAAGTCTCCCGGATCGCCCCGGTCGCTGACGAGCGCGTGCGTTTTCAGCACTCCCAAATACTCCAGCTGAGGAGCTTTGACCAACTGCTGAATGTCTCGACACACCCGCTGGATAAACTGAGTCGTCACGAATTTCATCACGACAGGCTGCAAGGTAAAAATGGCCTCGTTGCCTTCGTGGGTGGAGTCTTTCTCAATCAGCGATCGCCGCTGGAGAGATTGCAGGGCACTCAAGAGTTCCGCCGTGGAGACAGACCGCCACAGCTTGCTTTTCAGTTCGTTTAGAGAAATCGGTTGACAGGCGATCGCCAACCAATACATCACTTCGCTTTCCAGCCCTGAGAGCCGACTGATCTGCTGGGCCAATAGCTCGGTCACCACATCGGTGACAAACACCGTGCTTTGGCTCATAAACTGAATCACATCGCCCCCAAAAAATTCCTGCACCAGTTTAGACACGACGCGCAAGGCCGAGGGATTGCCGCGATAGCGCTGAATTAAGGCATCGAAGGTACTGCCGCGTTTCACCAGCCCGGTCGCTTCTAAGAACACCTTGCCGTCGGTCATGGACATGCCGCCGAGGTTCAACTCACGGACGCCATGTCCGGCACTGGCAAAGGCCGAAACTTCGCGCGGATGTTCTCGGCTAATCAAAATCACGCAGCTCTGATGCCGTTCGGTGCCAATGCGTCGTAAGAACAGGCCGTAGGCTTCATAGCCGCTGCGATATTGCCCCACCAGTTCTCCGCTCTGCAACACGCTTTCAACATCATCCAGAATCAGGAGGCAACGGCGATCGCGCAGATGTTCCAAAATCGTGGAGGCACAACCATCGACCGATTCCAAAGCGGCGGATGAAGCAGAGGGCAAAACGGCCTCTCCTTCGGCTCCATTCGCGGAATTATTTAACTCATCGGCCAATTCGCTGAGGAGTTCATCCGGCGGGGATGCACTCTGAAGGGAGCGATAGACCAAGACATCGAACTTGTCCTGAACTGCTTCAGCCGCTTTGACGACGAGGGAGGTCTTGCCCATCCCCGCCATTCCAGACACGCCAATTAAGCGACATTGATCCGCTGTGAGCCAGGTGTTGAGTTTATCCAGCTCGGGCGATCGCCCACAGAAACTCGATAATTCCGGTGCTTCCCCCCAATTTTGATAGCGAGCATTGGGAACCGCATTATCACGAGTAATAACTTCATGCCACTGTAGCCCAAGAGCCTGACAATAGGCTTTGAAGGCCGTCGCTCGAATGGGGTGCCGTCCCCCCAAGAATCGTTTCCAGGTTCCCCCAGAAATTCCGTTGGCGTAGGGGCCACCTGCCTCGTAGGTGCGAGTACTATCGACGAACTGACTGGCCGTTAGCAGGCAACGATCATCATCGTCGGTACTCCATCCCCAGTCCTTTTCTCGGCGAGCCTGATGAATCCGCTCTAGCCCTTTCGGAGAAGCAATGAGTGTTGGCATAGATGCACTCCAGACCTAAAGCTTATGCGTGCTAAAACTCTTGTCAAGATCAGATTTGTATCAGCTCTTACCCAATATATCCCAATCCCAGCCAGAGTGAGGGTTTCTCGATATGGCTAACCCAGTTTGTCTGTCTCAGCGAGAGTTCGTTGACCCATTCATCACGGAATCTGTCAACACATCTGTTAGAAAACACGTTGGTATCGCGTCAATGATATCGAGAGTGATATCGAGAGGAGGGGATCTGCCCACATTAATCGCGGGTCGTTTACCCCGTTCCCAATTCTAAAGTGCCCATCAGTAAACGTGTTGAGGTCATTATGTTGATCGTTTTTCCATAGACGGGCAATCCACAGTTCTGTCACTGACCGTTGCCTGTCGATCATTTTCTGCCCTATCACTCTGGCAAACATTTGTGTATCTAAAGCCACAGAATAACCCTATGGAAGGGGCATGAGTCAACTCATTCGACAGAATGAACACCTCCCCATTCCCGTCAAAGACCTGTGTAATGGTGATCTCAATGTGATCTGGATTTTTTCCGTAAAAAACCCGATGCTTATGTCATAACGTGGCATCTATATCAAAGAGGTCTTTGCAATGTTTAGCTTAGGGCTTCGCTCTCAACGAATTGTTAATGAAGAATTAAATGCTTCTGGGCGTTTCAAAGGAGCATCGCGAGTTAGGAAGTTTTCATCTGGAGCCGATCGAGCAGTTGTCACAAAATCCATTTGTCCAGGCTGTCCCGGACGAGTTCGGTATCAAGCTACCTGGTGGCCCGCACAATGTACGGCTTCCGTCACCCTCAACCCTGGCGATCAGGTTCGAGTTGTGGGTATTCACAACATTACTCTCATCGTGGAGCCCGTTGCAGACGCATTCTCGAATCAGCAATCCCTTCAGGCAGCGTAATGGGAGAGGTTGCATAGGATTTGAAGAGGTCACCTAGAGCTTTCGATTTGTAGATAGTGACTTGAGTTCCTGAAAATCATCACGTCTACCCCCATCCTTGCCTTTTATGCGGCTATTTCTGCAAGAAAAGGCAAGGATTTTTTTATTGATTCACGATTTGGTTATGATTGGTGTTCAAACTAAGTTGGATAAAGCGTCATATGCAGTAGGGGCAAGGCAATGCCTTGCCCCTACCAGTAGCGTAAAGTTGCCTTTCGTCTAACCTCCAATTATGAAATAGGTTGCTGTGAAACATGCAGTTGTGAAACATGCTCCATGGCATCGGCTCGATGCTTGATCAAGGTCGATGGCGGGAGGGGACCTTGTAAATGACTCCAGGGCAGCACCGCATCCAGTGACCAGTCCTGGTGCACATAGCTATCGAGGTCTGGGATATTTCCCTTGAAGTCCTTAAAGGCGCGGCGGTAGCTGCCTAGAGAATCACCGTAGTGGCGCACCCGTTCGAGTAGGGCGGATAGGCGGCGATCGCCCCGTGAAATGAGCGCTTGAATGACTGACCATTTATAACTTTCAGGTCGGAAATCAATGCCTTGAGACCGGAGATGCTTTTGCAGGTATTTCAAACGCTTGTCTGAGTCTTGATTCACTCCATGCCACTGAAAGGGCGTATGGGCTTTGGGCACAAAGGTGCTGCACCCCAGGGTGAGTCGGAGCCCTGGTGCGGCCTTCTTGATGGTTTTCATCATTTCGACCGTTTGTGCGACATCATCCGGCGTCTCGCCTGGAATGCCCACCATGCCGTAGAGCTTCATGCTGCTCAATCCCCCTGCCTTCGCGTTGATCGCCGCCTGGGCAATGTCAGCGGTGTCTAGCTTTTTATTGATAATGCGACGAATCCGTTCAGACCCGCTCTCGACGGC
>JAYKJC010000364.1:0-3564 GCA_035285885.1 Leptolyngbyaceae cyanobacterium
GAAAAATGCTTGCATTGGAAGCGTATTTTCTCCGAAGTCGAGCCTGCATATAACACCCAAGATGTGGTGGATCTTTACCAACTAGCAGACCGTCTTAGTCACGCTATGCCAGCCGGAGCCACTTTAGTCACCGACTCTGGTCTAGCTGAAGTTATTTTGCCGAGTAACGTACGATTCAAAGATGGTATGCACTGTATTCATCCTGCGTCACAAGGTGCGATGGGCTTTGCATTGCCAGCTGCTATTGGAGCACAGCACGCGACTAATGACCTCGTTTTGGCGGTTATCGGGGATGGTTCAATCATGATGAATCTTCAAGAGATGGAGAGTATTCGCTACCAGCGATTGCCGATCAAAGTTATTGTTATCAATAACAATGTTTACTCCATCATTCGCCGGCGGCAGCGCGACCTATTCCGCAAGCGGACGATTGGCACGGATCCCACAAACGGTGTGAGTTGCCCAGATTTTTCCAAGGTCGCGGATTGCTTTGGCTTTCACTATCAAAGAATCGAAACCGTGGACTCTTTAGACTCAGGTTTAGTGGCGCTGTTTGCGCATCCGGGCCCCGTGCTTTGTGAAATCATGGGCCGGGACGATCAAGGGTACATTGAATTAGGGCAGACCCGCAGCTCGCAGGACGGCCGCCTTGTTAGACGCCCGCTGGAGGACCAAGCCCCGTTTTTGCCGCGCGACGTATTTCTTCGCGAAATGCTTATCGAGCCCGTAGACCAATAAAGAAAAATATGTCAACGATACGCTTAATGAATGGCAGGGACATTGGCGATTACTTGAAACCCTACATAGTCGCTGAACTCAATACCAGCCACTTCGGAGATATTGAGATCGCCCGCGATATGATTCGGCAAGCTAAAGCCGCGGGTTGCGACTGCGTCAAATTTCAGTCTTGGAGTGCAGAAACGCTGTATTGCGACAGCTATTACAAGGACAACGCCATCGCGAAGCGAATCGTCAAAAAGTTTTCATTAGAAAATGTACAGCTTCAGGCGCTTTCGCAATACGCAGCGGAAGTAGGTATTGACTTTTCATCCACTCCATACTCCATTGATGAGGCCCGCTTCCTAGTGGAATATTGCAATGTCCCGTTCATAAAAATTGCCTCAATGGAGCTGGACAACTTACCTTATTTGACTGATCTCGGAAAACTAGGGGTCCCGTTAGTTCTCTCAACCGGAATGGGCACATCTAATGAAATCAGTCGTGCTGTGAACACGATTCAATCTACAGGTAATCAGCAATTAGTAATTTTGCACTGCACCTCAGTTTATCCATCTACACCCGAAATCATCCGGTTAAACAATATCGTTGGTCTGCGGACGGAATTCCCGCGGTACCCGATTGGTTATTCGGACCATACCATCGGGATTGAGATTCCTATCGCTTCCGTTGCGCTAGGTGCCAGTCTATTAGAGAAACACTTCACGCTAGATAGCAAGCGAATCGGCATGGACAATCAAATGGCTACTGAGCCTAATGAAATGCAAGCGATGGTTAGCGCATGCCGCAACGTTCATTCAGCTATGGGAGGTACAAGCCGCCTTCTATGTAGCGAAGAGCAAGAGCAAATTCCGAAAATGCGACGCAGTATGGTCAGCAAAGCGGATTTGCCGGTCGGTACCGTAATCGCGCCAGAACACATTGAGTTCAAACGTCCTGGCACCGGAGTTTCCCCGGCCGATCATGAGCAATATATTGGTCGTACAGTCCGTGTCGCCATTGAACGCGGGGCTATTATCCAGCCTGAGGTATTGAGTGAGAACGGAGAAAGTGCACCTCCTCCAGCGCAACAGACGCTTCCCAACCCAAAATAGGCAAAGTGAGATGAGTATAAAGATGCATCGTATCTAACTATTGAAGACGGCACCTTGTAGATAAGCGCGGCACCGCCAATCGCTTGACACTATTCCGTCCCTCAAAATACAGCGTACAAATAGCAATGGATTGCTAACGTTATATGATGTCCATAATCCAACGGTAAGGTGGATACGTGATGAGTCAACCCTTAAAAGATCATGCTCGAAAAACGCTACACAAAGACCTCCTCTACCAATGGATGTCTCTAGTAAACAAAGGACATTTTGAAAAAGCGGTCGCAATTGATCAAATTCACTATAACGAACTTGTCAAGAAATCTGAGGATGTAAATTATTGGGATCGATGGCAAAGAGATACTGTTGCATCGCGAAAGGATTTAACTCGACGCTTTGAGGAGATCAGGCCAACCACACCATTCCACATAAAGCGCGGGAGCCCGACGCTGATTGTGCACCATAATTTCTCTGGCCTCGCTCACGAGACCCAGCTTGCTCGCAATATCGATTGGTTACGATCCCACGGTGAGGAAATAAACATCGAAATTGTTTACCTCTTTGGCGGCAACGAGAATAACGCTAGCGCCTGCTCACTTTATAGCCTATCACCTAACTGTGTTCACTACCTTCAGGCGAATAGCTATCAGGAAGCCGCCACAAAACTGGCACAAGTCGCAAGTTCAACGATGGCCAATGGGATAATCTATCCAACGATATTTTTTATGGCTTTTTGGATGTCTTTGTTTGTTTCCCATCCAAACCAAAAATTTCTACAGATGAAGTATTATCCGCTTCATTCAGGCAGAATTAAGCGGTGGGCCGGAGGATATCGCTCTTCAGATGATTACTACCTAATCAACGGGTGCAAATTCGAACAACTACCGATTCTTGATCTAGAGGTTTCTAATAGTGATTTTATTACGAATTATTTCCAAACAAATAGTATTAGTATTGGATCTATTTCAAGACCAGAAAAAATTAGCAATCCTGACTACAATCGATTTGTTTTACAGATATTAAAAGCGAATAATAAAATAAGATACTTGTATGCAGGGCGCTTTGAATCCGCTGAGATCATACCCGAGGCAATACGAGAACACCCACGTAGTGTGGCACTTGGATGGGTGAACCCAGTTACAGTAATATCAAAATTTTCAATCTACCTTGAACCCTTCCCGTGGGGCGGGGGAGAGATGACACTCCTAGCACTCAGTGCGGGCGTACCTTACCTCACTCTGGAAACCGAAGAAAGCAAGCGGTTCGGCATCTACGGCTTTCTTCGATTTTTGGCTGATGGTCAAGATCCAGTGCTACAAACCAGCTTTTGTCGATCAAAAAACCAACTCAGAGACCGTATCGAGCAGCTTGTAGATGACCCAGAATTCAGATCAACTCTTGGCGGATCTTGGCGGCGAGTCATAAAATCGTATAAACCACCAAGCCTACATAAATGGCGTAGCTTTCTAAATGAATGAGTTTGTACCATGTGAGTTTTCTCCAGTCTAGTTCTGCGGAGCCGTATTTTTATTGGTGAGGATAATTAAAATGCGTTACAAATAGGCCCTAACTGTATTGTGGTCAAACTTAACGCGGAGCATTTGAGGCCAACAAATAATTGAGAGGAAAAATTTGAAACATATCAGAATCAACCGTACCAAGCTTAGCGAATCCACCTGGGAATTTCTGCTAGACCATTCTGCGCCTTATGCTGTTACTGAACTAGAAAACCTGG
>JAYKJC010000365.1:0-4427 GCA_035285885.1 Leptolyngbyaceae cyanobacterium
ATATCCTCTGCCGGAACGTGACCTTCAATAATGTATTTTTCAACGCTGGCAGTATGGCATGTATCGAGTCGAATGGGAATGCCGTATTGTCGCTTCACCGAATACATGTCGCCCGTGACGTAGTCCACCACCTGAAATCCCGCTGCTTCAAGGTGCGTTTCCCATCGGCCACAGCATTCACACGTCGGACTGCGATACACCATAATTTCTGGGTTCTCAGCGACACTCGCCGACGCCTTCGTTGCTCCGGCCATCGAACATCCCATTAGGGCAAAGCCTCCTGTCACAGCTCCCGCCTTGAAGACATTCGTTAGAAAATTTCGTCGCTTCATTCCCGTTCCTTCGCTCTCCACTACCAGCATGTTCTGAGTTTCTGCCAAAAGAGTGTGCAGACTGCACACTCTTCTGAAGACCATGTTCTAGAAGATCATGATCTAGAAGACATGCTTTATATGATAGAGAACCTTTGAGTTCCAGGCTATGTTGACAAGCATTCGTGTTCATCTAAACGGCGCACATATTTCTTACAGCACAACCGATTGGGCTATCGCCACGCCGACTCCGGAACAACAGCTTCCGGAGCTTCCCCCGCAAAGCACCCACAGCCTCCCAGCATGAGACTCACAAAGAAAACCGCAAATGCTATTCTCATCCCTTTCCTCTCCTCTTCCCTCTTCCCTCTTCCCTCTTTATCCCCTCATCCCCTCGACTCCTTCAGCAATTCCAAAAACGCAAAGACCGCAGGTGGCTGTAACGCTTTTGCTAGAATCGCCACATCAATACTGCGAAAGAGTGGCACGGGCAAACTGAGAATCGTGATGTTCGTTGGAATTGGTTCCGCCGCTAGCCGTGGAATTATCGTTCCTCCCAGTCCCCGAGCGACCATCCCTACAATGGTCGAATCATTCTGCACATGATAAGCCACCTTCAAGGTGTACCCGTAAGTCTCGCAATGGCGATATACCAGGCGATCGCAATCACAATCTTCCGTGGCCATAATCATCGGATACTGAGCCAGCGTCTCCCACGTCAAGGGCAAGTCAATTACCGCATCACTGGGCAGCAGCACCACAAACTCATCGCGCACAAACGTCCAGGTCTCAAAATCATCCGACAACGCATCATCGACAAACGCAACATCCACTTTGCCCTTTCGTAAATCATCCACCAGCGCCGCATTCCCTGATTTTTCCTTCAAATCCACGCGAATGTCGGGAAACCGCTGCTGAAACTGAGCTAATATCTCAGGCAAAATCTGGGCGGCAATGCTGCGAAACGCTGCAATCCGAATCTCTCCGCCCTTAAGACTCCGCGCCAAATTCGCATCTCGAACCATCTCCTCTTGAATCGCCGTCATTCGTTGGGCATGGGCCAGCATGCGCTCACCCACCGACGTTAACGTCGCTCCATGCCGTCCCCGCAAAAACAGTGATATCCCCAAATCCGACTCCAGGGTGGCGATCGCACTACTCACCGCCGATTGCGACATGCCTAGCAGTAGCGCCGCTTCGCTAAAACTTCCCTGCTCAGCCACCTTAATAAACGTACTCAAGTGATTCAAACTCAACTGTTCAGGCCGTTTTCGAGGCATGGATTTAGCACCCCTAATGAACACATCTGCTTTTGTGCCTAACGCGGTTGAAACCGCTATATCTATCGATTTAAGTGATAGATACCATCATCTCCCACGTTTGTTCTTCTCAAAATCTCCCCTTAAGGTAAAGATATGGAATGAGATGAAAGTCCCTTCCAGAAAAGATTCAGTATATTTTCTGATGTGCCATATCAAGGAAGGACAGTCATGAGAACACCTACCAACACTCTAAACCACCCATCAGTTCAATCACTATCTCCGATAGAAAAGATAACGCAACTGAGATCAAAAGGGCTTCACTCACTGCAGTCTGTTCTGCAAAGCCTAATTCGGAGGTTGCAGCGGAGTGATAACCATCTAAGAATCTGGCAAACGGGCGATCGCCCCAACACTTTGTGGAGTGCCACCAACTCCCAAACCGGACAATCCATCTATCAGGTCTCTGAAAATGACCTCCGACGCTGGATTGAGCATCAGTACAATCAACCATCATCGCCCCTCGCAGAACAGCAGTTGGTGATGATGAATCTGGTCAGACATTAATGCTCGTGTAGTCCCTGAGAAGAAACGAGATTTGGGCGTGCAGACACAATCTGCACGCCCATTTTTATGGGTTGACCGTCCTACGGGCTGAGGGCGTGTTTAATAGGTTGCATCTAATTGGTATCATGCACGAATTTAGTCTTAAAACAAGTCTCACATATTACTAGTTAGACCAAATGCAGAATATTGAGACTCAATGTGATACAACCGTCTCTTTGGAATTTTACAAGACTTAAGATAAGACCTAAAAAGAGGCAATGAGTCTTACTTTGTGACACAAAAGTCGCCTCCAGAAATATTCTCAACGACGCATCAACCATCGTCGAAGCTGCATCAATGAGTAATGAACTTTGTCAATTTCTATTTGCTCTAGCGTGCTGTAGCTTTGATGGGCGATCGCCTCTAGTTCGAGATACTGCATAATGGTGTCGATCCGAGACTACTGACATATAGTTGCCGACGGGTTAGTTAGGACAATTCTTAAGCCTAACGTTCAAACATTTGAACGTTCTCAAAAAAACACTTGTGAACTCTATCTATTGGTTCCTTTAATTCCACGTCTTTGCAAGATAGACTTTGGGCAGGTTATACCGTGCGGTCACATTCATAAAGCCATGCCTAATCGTCTCGCTCAGTCTCAGAGTCTCTATCTCCGTAAACATGCGGATAATCCCATTGATTGGTGGCCCTGGTGCGATGAAGCTCTGGAGAAAGCCAACGCTGAAGATAAGCCCATTTTCTTATCCGTGGGGTATTCAAGCTGTCACTGGTGCACGGTGATGGAAGGCGAGGCGTTTTCGAATGAGGCGATCGCCCACTACATGAACGAGCACTTCTTGCCCATCAAAGTCGATCGAGAAGAGCGACCCGATCTCGACAGCATTTACATGCAGGCGCTTCAGATGATGGTCGGGCAAGGCGGGTGGCCCCTCAACATCTTTCTCACCCCCGATGAGCGCATTCCCTTCTATGGTGGGACGTATTTTCCGATGGAGCCGAAGTACGGGCGACCAGGCTTTCTGGAGGTGTTGAAAGCGCTGCGCAACTTTTACGACACCCAAAAAGAGAAAGTCACCTCGGTCACCGGACAAATCTATGAAGGACTCCAGAAATCCGCCTTCCTCGAACCCTCTGGAGGCATCGGGCGAGATCTGCTGAATGCGGGACTTGATTACAGCGCTGGAGTCTTGTCCTCCGATAGTCCCGGCCCTCGGTTTCCGATGATTCCCTATGCGGATGCGGCGCTGCGGGGCAGTCGATTTCAGCTCAACGCCCAGTATGATGCCGGAGGGCTCGCTCAGAAGCGGGGTCTAGATTTGGCTCTGGGCGGCATCTATGACCATGTGGGCGGTGGCTTTCATCGCTACACCGTAGACCCGACGTGGACGGTGCCCCATTTTGAGAAGATGCTGTACGACAATGGGCAAATCGTCGAATACCTGGCAAATCTGTGGAGCGTGGGCATTGAAGAACCTGCGTTTGAACGGGCGATCGCCAAAACAGTAGAATGGCTGACGCGCGAGATGACCGCACCTGAAGGCTATTTCTATGCAGCCCAGGATGCAGACAGCTTCATCACCCCCGACGATCAGGAGCCTGAAAAAGGGGCTTTCTATGCGTGGACGTACAGCGATTTGGAGAAGGCGCTGACAGAAACCGAACTGTCCGAACTGACCCAGCACTTCACGATTTCACCAGAAGGAAACTTTGAGGGGCAAAATGTCTTGCAGCGAAAGCAATTCGGCGAGTTGCCCGACAGTGCAGAGCACAGCCTCAAGAAACTCTATGAACGTCGCTACGGCACTCCCTTCGACCCCCATCAAGTCATCCAGCCTGCCCGCAACAATCAGGAAGCGAAAACACAGCCCTGGCCGGGGCGCATTCCCCCCGTGACCGACACGAAAATGATCGTCGCCTGGAACAGCCTCATGATTTCGGGGCTCGCCCGAGCATCCGTCGTCTTTCAGAACCGCGAGTATTATCAGTTGGCCGCCCAAGCAGGCCAGTTCAGTCTCACGAATCAGCGCGTCGAGGGACGGTTTCATCGGCTGAACTACGACGGAGTGGTGAGCGTATCGGCCCAGTCTGAAGACTATGCGCTGTTCATCAAAGCGCTGCTGGACTTGCATCAGGCGGCTGTGTCCATCGGAGAAGGAGCCGTTCCGTCAGCCGCCACCTGGCTGGCAGAAGCGGTCAACCTTCAAACAGAATTTGATAACTGGCTCTGGAGCATCGAAACCCTGGGCTATTTCAACACCGCTCGCGATGCCAGCGACGATTTAGTGATTCG
>JAYKJC010000366.1:0-3120 GCA_035285885.1 Leptolyngbyaceae cyanobacterium
CCGAACGCAAGCCCTAAGCCACCGATCAATATTGGACGCTTGAGTATTGGACGCTTTAATTCTGCTGCCATGTCACTTTCACCAATCAGCTAGAGGGGATGAGTCAATCCTATCCTATCCCTAATGATGATGGATTTAGGTGCATTCTCGTGGGGTGATTTACTATTCTTTGAGCATGGAGTGGAGAGAAGGGCGATCGCCCGTTCCCCCAACAGATAAAGGTTTCCAGCTCCAAACTCTGTCTCCGGAGTGGGTGAGGAGATTACGAAAACCAGCAGTTTCCTAAAGCGGTTGCCCCAGCACGTTATGAACGCATTAGTTTGTCAACGCTTTGAGCAAAGCTTCACCCATCGCCTTACATCCCAGCAGATTCATTCCAGGAGACATAATGTCGCCCGTGCGATCGCCCTGGTCTAACACCTTCTGCACTGCCTGTTCAAGGCGATCGGCAGCAAGCGGTTCATCCAAGCCATAGCGCAACATCATCGCCGCGCTCAGCACCTGCGCCATCGGATTCGCCTTGTCTTGTCCGGCAATGTCCGGTGCAGATCCGTGTACTGGCTCGAAGACACCCGGATTGCTTTCTCCTAAACTGGCCGAGGGCAACATGCCGATGCTGCCCGTCAGCATCGCTGCCGCATCAGAGAGAATATCTCCAAAAAGGTTGCCCGTCACAATGGTGTCAAACTGTTTGGGCCAGCGCAGAAGCTGCATGGCTGCATTGTCCACATACATGTGGCTGAGTTCTACATCGGGGTAATCACTAGCGAGTTTGGTGATGCGATCGCGCCACAGTTGCGACACATCCAGCACATTCGACTTGTCTACCGAACAGAGCTGTCCGCGACGTTTTTGTGCCGCCTCAAACGCGACTCGTCCAATGCGGTCAATTTCGCGAGTGGTATACGCCATGGTATTCACTCCCCGCTGCTCTCCCGTCTCCGTCTCGAAGATTCCCTTCGGTTTGCCAAAGTAGATCCCCCCCGTGAGTTCTCGAACCACCATGATGTCTACGCCCTCGATCACTTCCTTCTTAAGGGACGAGGCATCCATCAGTTGAGGCAGAATTTTCGCAGGACGCAGGTTGGCAAAGAGTTCTAACCCTGCACGCAAGCCGAGCAGCCCTTGTTCGGGGCGAAGATGGGAAGGTAACGAGTCCCACTTATGACCCCCAATGGCCGCCAACAGCACGGCATCGCTCTGTTTACAGACATCCAAACTCGCTTTCGGCAGGGGTTCTCCTGCTTCATCAATGGCGACTCCACCAATGGGCACTGTCTCAAAATCAAACACAATATCGATATCGCTCTGGCCTCCTACTTCATTGAGCATGTCAACGGCAACAGCCATAATTTCTGGGCCAATGCCGTCACCGGGAAGAAGAGTAATGCGATAGCGTTTTGTCATGGTTGAAATCAATGATGTCGGAGTCAGACTGTTGAACAATAAGCAGTAAATGCAGCTTAGTATTCTAGACCAAATTCAGCCTCAATCAATCCGTAAGGGATCTGCTCAGCAATCTCATTTTGAAAGACTTCGCGCCCTGTCGGCGCTCATTTGTATAGGTTCAGGGAAAAAACGGTCGCCGCAAGCGACCGTTTTTTCCCCTCAACTTCCATAATTGGGATCTGCTGATAAAAAACTAGATAAAAAATGACGAAGGAGATAGGCGATGGGCACAACACACCGTCTCTCTCCTTATTTTCTTGCAAGTCCGTACCTGACAGCGACAAGGATAACGCGACAAGAATCCAAGTTTTTTCGTTGACTAGAAAGTTACCCACGTGGGGTATGTCAGTTCATCAAAGATGGCCTAGAATATGACGTAATTTCCAGGATGCATCATTCATAACAGGTGAAATTCAGCAACCTTACGGTTGCATTGCCAGTTCAAAGACTTAGCTGCTCGCATTGACCTGATACTGGTTCGTTAGACCATGAGTCAAACCAGTGTGGTGTTATCAGGCAAGGGGGTGAGCAGCATTCGTAGCGATCGCGTGTGCCGAGTCAGTGACTACATCAGGGTGCAAATAGTTAAGCGTGTCATTGTTTGTCGGCAAGGGTTTCATTGAGAAGCTGCTTTTTGAAAATATTTTCTGAATCGTAGGGGCATAGCAATACGCACTTAGGTTAGGACCTTGGGAAAGAGTGTATCCCCAGCTGCGCGGGGGATACACTCTCGAGCCTAAGCCCGTAGGGCTATAAAAGGCTACCAGCTGAACATGAGCTGGATGATTAGCCATTTCTTGCCAGAAAACCTGATGGAGCCAGCGTACGCACCAGTCAGCAAAAAGGGTGACCTACCGATGGGAGACAATAAGAAAAAAGAAGACCCCTGTGTTTCTATGGGGAAATTCGAGATCAAGATTTGTGAGCAGAAGGAAAAACCGCCAGAAAAGCCAAAACCACCTTTCGATTGGAGAATCGTTGTGACGGTGGCAGCGGCAGCAGGTATTGGAATGCAGCTTTCAGATGTAGTGTCTCCTGGGACTGGGAATGCTCCAATCGAGGTTGACACGCCTACGATTGCATCGTCTGAGGTTGATGTGTCTGAAGCTGATGCACCCGATAGTTTAGGCATTCCGGCAGTTGTTCCATCCAGTGCTGAGGTGAGTCCGACGATTGTGCCTGAAGCGCCCTCATCCGTGGGAGGAGCAGTTGAGTTAGAAGACGTGTCGCTGAATACTCTTGAGTCGGTTGAGCAGTTACCGTCAGCCCTTCGACAGGCGATTCAGACAGGGAATTTTGAGGCGATCGCCCTCTCATTCTCAGAAAGCGAGTACTGGGTAGGCGATGTGAAATCGACGCTGGATCTGCAAACCGTTGCAGCGACGGACTCCCTGATCCTGAAGCAAATGGAAGAGGCGATCGCCGTTGGCTGCTTCTCCACTCTGGCTCGTCCAACACTTGACACCCTGAACACCACTGAAAGCGTGTATTGGGTCTGCCCCAGTACGGCTGAGCCCGTCAGCGTATCCACGCTGACTCGCGCCAAAACAGCGCTAGTGAACGGGGAAACCGTAAATATTCGCACCCAACCGACTATCGAGAGTGAGGTGCTGACGACGCTCTCCTATCGCATTCTCCCGCTGAATCAGTCAGCCCTTGAGACCTTCTCAG
>JAYKJC010000367.1:0-4840 GCA_035285885.1 Leptolyngbyaceae cyanobacterium
AGGAGTCGTGGTAGAGGGACAGGCAATGCCTGTCCCTTCCTTATGGGTTCTCAAATTTCGTGGATGACTGTTTCTTATCGCTGGCTGTAGCCGGATTAGACCACAGACAGCTTTGTAGTTGATCCCCCGTTTTCGGGTTGTATGTCGTGCGGCGTTGCTGATTCAAGGAATGATTTTTGTAGGGGCGTACGACCGTACGCCCCTACAGTCGGTTGTTTGTGATTCGAAAATTTTTGATTCATCCCCACATTCAGCAATGTCTGCAGTGCAATTCGCGACAGGATTAAGCATGTGAAGAGTTGTGTTCATGTATTGTCCTTGTTGTTATTGAGTATAGAGTTGTATCTTTTTATATGTAGATCAGCGGATTTTATGGTGAGTTGTGTACAATTTGCCAGAATATGTGTTCATGGCATCTCACTGTTTGCTGAATGAACATCTGCTGTGCTGATCCAGCTATTCGACCATAAATGGGTGATGCTCATTTATCGCAGCTCCTGTCTTGTTCATGTGGGAGACGAGCTTGATAAAGTTCCCTTCCCTAATTCAGGCTCTGATTCGGGTATTCGTTTCTTTGACCTCAGCATCTGTTACCTACCATTCAGTTAGCGGTCATTCAGATGGAAAAGGCTTCGTTGAGTGCTTGGTGTTACTGCTGCGTATTTGGTTCAGTTTGAGTGTTCTGATTCAGGCTGAAATGTAGAGTCCTTCATGCTCTTACCATTCAGCATGATTGTTTCGACCGAACACAGTCTTTAGGGTTGCAATCGTATCTCTACTGCAACTCTAGTTTATGAGTCAGTGTGTTTAATTCATCTGTTCCAAGGGCTTGTCGATAGATGGTGTTGGCGATCGCCAGAGCAAGCGTCTGAGCTTGGATTTTGCCTATGCAACCGACCTTTGGCCTCAGGGTCACGGATGTTGACTGTAGGAATTGTTCATTCTTTAGGCGGTTGTCCTGATGAGATATCAATGCGCTGATAGCAATGCACCTTTGGAACTGAACGGTTCATCGTTGCGTGAATGACTCGATTGGAGTTTTGCGTTTAGTTCCGATAGGGCAGATGATGGTTGTCATTGCTTAGCAGTGGAGCCCTGGCTCTGTTTCAATGGCCTCGATGGCGCTGTTCTAAGCATGGGTTAGCGTCGATCTGCCATTTCATTCGCATTGCTACCCGCATCGCTCTGTAAAACAGGTTTTCTACTTTAAGGAACATCGCTTCATGAGTTTTTCGATTGCATCATTAATGGCCAGTTTCCCAGACGAGAAATTAGTGGCCCCTAAAGCATTGGAAAAGAAATTAGAGTGTGAAGATGACGACAGTGTTCGACGTCTTCAAATTGCCCTGGATGCCCTGGAGAAAATTGGCATTTTAGTGAAAGATCGGGGCCGTTATCGCCGGGTATTCGAAGATGATGTTGTTGAAGGAAAGTTGCGGTGTTCCAGTAAAGGGTTTTGCTTTGCGATTCAAGATGATGAGAGCGCTGAAGACATTTACGTTCGCGAAGCTCATCTGAATACGGCCTGGAATGGCGATCGCGTCTTAGTGAAGGTGACCAAAGATGGAACTCGTCGGCGCAGCCCTGAAGGAGAGGTTCGCCTCATTCTTGAACGAGCTAATCAATCTGTCTTGGGTCGGGTGAAACAGGCCAATGGGGACTTCCATGCCGTACCGTTGGATGATCGCCTGTTGTTCGAGTTGGTTCTTGCTGAAAACGGCGTTGACCTCAAAGAATCTGTGGATCAACTGGTTCACGTTGAAATCTTGCGCTACCCGCTCGGCCAAGACGCTCCTGTGGGTCGCATCGCCAAAGTGCTGGGAACGGATGCTGAAGAAGCCTCTGATATTGACATTGTCTGCTGCAAGCATGACCTCCCGAGAGAATTTTCAGAAGCCGTGCAGAAAGCGGCCAAGGCGTTGCCGACCCGACTGCGCAAAAGTGATTTGAAAGATCGGCTGGATCTGCGCAACGTGCCGACGTTCCGTATTGTGGGCGCGACCCTGGCTGAACTGCCCACCGCTGATGATGCGATTAGCCTTGAATCCCTGTCGAAAGGACGGTGGCGGTTGGGGGTGCATATCGCTGATATTGCCCAATACGTCGAACATCGATCACCGCTTGATCGTGAGGCAGAACGGCGAGGAACGTCTGTGTATTTGGGTGAGACTGTGTTGCCAATGCTGCCTGAACTGGTGCATCGGCGGTGTGCGCTTCAAGTGGGAAGCGATCGCCTTGCCATTTCAGTTCTGATTACCCTCAACGAAGCTGGAGAGGTGCTTGAGTTTGAGATTCAGCCCACCCTCGTCAATGTGGACTACGAACTCAGCTATCAGCAAGCGCAGGCCATCTTAGAGCGTCGAGCCGTTGAGACTCAGAAAACATCATCTCCTACCCCAGCAAAGTCTCGACCCATCCGGAAAAAGAGTGATGCCGACCCTCCTTCCGCAGACACCACCGATTTGCCCGCTGTGACGACCTATCGGCTTCCTTCTCTTGATGAAGTGAAGCAGTTTGAGCCCATCTTCGAAATCTTGGATCACCTTCTGCCGCTCAGTCAGGCCATGCGGGAACAACGGCGCAAGCAAGGAGCCTTTGAGCTGACCTTGCCCGATCAGTTCATTCCAGACGAATCGGGAAAGGCCATGGGGAAATACTTGTCCACCAAGTTTCAATATGATGATGAAGGGGCACTTGGAGCCTTAGTGGTGTCTTCTCTCTTGCCTGCTCGCTCGATTGTGATTGAGTCGATGTTGCTGGCGAATCAAATTGTGGCGTCGCATCTCAAAGCGCTACAGGTTCCGGCCATCTATCGAGTCCATCGCATGCCAGATATGGGCGTCGTTCAAGAGCTCTTCAAGCTCATCAGCAACATGGGACTCGAACCGACTCTCGAAAACGAAGAGGAAGTTCGTCCCCAGGATTATCAGCGTCTCACTCAGCAAATTGCAGAGTCAAACGTTGAGAAAGTGCTGACGTATCTTCTGCTAGATACCCTCAAGCCTGGGCACTACAGCACACAGCCCGGTCCCCATTTTGGGCTGGCGTTGGAAGAGGGATACACCCATTTCACGTCGCCATTGCGGCGTTACCCCGATTTGCTGATTCATCGTGTGCTGCATGCGGTGTTTGAGCAGGGGCGCGATCGCCGTTCGGCTCGGTCGAAAGAGCGAGTGCAGTTGCGCCACAGTTCGTGCCACGGAAAAATTAGCTGGAATATCCTTCCCACGAAGGTTCAAGATGAGTTGGAGCAATACTTCAGTTCAATCACCAACACCTTGACTGAGCGAGAGAAGCTGGCTCAAGATGCCGAGGCCGATCTTGAAGGGCTGAAAAAAGCTGAGTTTATGCAGCAGCACACGGGCTCAGTGTTCCACGGGCTGATTACAGGCGTTCAGTCTTATGGCTTCTTTGTCGAAATTGAGGAACTGTTGGTCGAAGGACTGGTTCACGTCAGTTCTCTCAAGGATGATTGGTACGAATATCGTTCTCGGCAACAAAAGCTCGTCGGGCGCAAAAATCGGAAGCAATATCGGTTGGGCGATCGCGTCGAGGTTCAGGTGAAGAGCGTCGATTATTATCGACAGCAGATTGACCTGGTTGCAGTCGGAGGCGGTAGCGAAGCTACCGACTTTGACGACCCGGAGGACGACGATGAGACCACCTACGGCATTGAAGAAGACTTCGACACTGATGGTGACACCGACGAGGACGATGACGACTAAGGGATTAGCCGGACAATAAAGTCCCATAGAGAGGGGCGGCGGGTTAAGCCCGTCGCCCCTCTCTAGACTCTTTGAGATTTACAGCGCTATGCGCACTGGTTAAGTACAGTTGTGTGGGGCGCACTGCGCCACACACAACTGTTTTTGTGCTTAACGCGGTTGCAAACCGCTATATTTATCCGAAAGTCCCTGAGTTGAACAATCGTGAGGGGGCTTCAGCCGGAGAGACTTGGGGATTTGAGAATGCAGCGTCCCATTGACCCATAGCCCACAGCCCAGTTCGTAGGGATGAAATCTCACATGGACATAGCCTTCTTCTAAGCCTGCGGTCAGTGCAGGAGGGAGTGTTTGCTGCCGCCCCAGAAGAAATATCTGCACCTGCTCAGGAGTCTCTAATTCTATGCAGTTTTTTGTGATGGATGCCCCCAAGCGCTGTAAAAACCAAGTCGTGGGTTTCAGGTGCCCTTGCACGATCCGAAACATGACCAACCCCAGGTTTTGCACATCGACGGAGTTTAGCGCCGATGCTAGTGACGCGTAGGTCTTGTCCACGAGCCACAGCTTGTCACGGCTTTTGGCCCATACCTCCAGGAACTCAAATACAGAGGACGAAACGCCAAAGTGTTTACAGAACTGAGATACAAGAGCATTGTCGGGGCGATCGCCCACTGTCTGAACCGCATTACCCAGATTAGTATTGTCCCGATCAGCATTGCCCGGATTCCCATTGCCCAGACCGACAGACTTGAAAGAATTCTGTGGTGTGGCGTTCCGCATTCCCACCGTTTGAGCGGGAGCATCAGTTCGGCGCAAGCGAGCCACAAAAAAGCCACCCGTATCATTCAGATGAGGGTAGTAGCGATGGGCATGACCTAGATCTTCTCGAAATGACTGGGTCTGCCACGCTTGCAATCCAGGGCAGTGGCGCAGTCCCGGAATATCAAAAGGTTCGACAACCGCGCGATCGCCCAACACGGCATCTAGCACAGCTTCATTTTCTTCTGGTGCAAAGGTGCAGGTGCTATAGACAACCACTCCTCCAGGCTTTACCAGGTCTAACGCCCGACTCAAGAGCTGCTGCTGAATGGGGACGAGACGGGCGATCGCCTTCATCG
>JAYKJC010000368.1:0-8228 GCA_035285885.1 Leptolyngbyaceae cyanobacterium
GAGTCTTGGTTGGCTGCTCCGTCGCCCCTGGCTTTGAATTTGCAGACTTTGAACTCATCGATCCTCAATCTGACACAGCCCACCAGTTGAGAAAGGCGAATCCTGACTTCGAGCGATTGATTATTCCACAATGAAAGGTAAAAGGTAAAAGGTGATTGCCTGACCAATCCCTGAAATGAGCAGACAGTGTAGGTTGTAGTTGACGTAAGGAAACCCAACAAGGCCGTTAAACTCTGATGGTGTTGGGTTTCGCAAGCTCAACCGCAACCTACATTAATGATTAGGCATCATCAAACCCCATTAAACCTATCAAATTTGGAAGTGGTGACACATTGTTCGGCAAATGTGTGAACCCTATAACCACTAACGATAGAAATAACCGTAATTCAGAACTGTTGCAAACTAATGCTCAGGTGCGTCTCAAAAGCTAGAGCGCTGTTCAGGTGTTTGTGCCGATGTGGGGATTCTGTCTGCATTTACCCAAGACTCAAATCTGTCCTGGCTGAGCGCAAGAGGTATTCTTCGGGGTACTGTGCGATCGCCCATAACTCGTTAGAATGCGGACATAACGTTCGACTGTGATGGTTCTGCCAATTAGGTTCCATAATTAGCATTCTCTATCTTTCTTTTGTTGCTATCGTCCCTTGCTCAATGGCTACTAAAAAAGTTCAGTACGAAAAACTTCTGGCAGACTATAGCGATCGCACAGGCATGATCGACTTGCTCAAGCGCTTTCGTCCCTATCTGGAAATGTTGCCCAGTATGCGACGCCCCCATGAAAGCCTCATCACCTTGCCGCTTCCGCTGGTTCGACTGAGAGAAGAATCCAAACCCATCGGCATGTACGCGTCTGGCCTCTCAGCGGGAGACGTGGTGCGATTGCCCTGCGATATCGGCGTCATCATGTGCGACCCCGAATGGAAGATCAAAACCGGGGTTGAGATTTTTGTGTTTATTCACCAGCCCCACGAAGACTTCTCGGATCTGCTTGGGCGTTGGCGTCACACTCAGATGCTACTCGCCAAAGATTATGAGTGGATTATGCCACCCCGCTACAAGCACATTTTTAGTGAAGGAGCCGAGGAAACCTTTGCCTTATTTGTCTTGCTCAAAGATACGCCAGAGCGCATTCAAAAAGGATTGAAAGGAGCAACACTTCCCTTCATCGTCGAACCCGTTCACCACGACTATGAAGATGACTACTCCGACCTGGTGCCAGAACTTCCCTGGGCTGAGGCCGCCATTCCTCAAATATCCGATGCTGAGTAGACCGACTCTGACATGCTCGTAAAAACTCCATCTGCGCATCTATAGCGTTCCTCAATGGGTTGTGAACTGAAATATGAGAGGTGGGATGGGCTAGTAGGCCCATGCCACCTCTCATATTTCATTCAGGATTGCCATATTCTGTTGTTCTGAATCTTTCAGTGGTACGGTTGAAACTGTTGAATTGATTTCAATCGGTTTCGCTATGCCATTGATTAAAGTCCAGACCTCCATCAACTCCCCTGCCAAAGATGCGGTTGAATCCATGCTGAAGCAGCTTTCCGCAAGTTTGGCGAAACACTTGGGAAAACCAGAATCCTACGTGATGACATCGTTTGAAGCGGATGTCGCCATGACCTTTGCAGGCACCACCGATCCGACCTGCTTTGTGGAAATTAAAAGCGTGGGCACTATGTCATCGTCTCAGACCCGCACCATGAGCCAGGATTTCTGTCAGCAGATTAATGAGGCATTAGGCATCCCTGAAAACCGAACCTACATCGAATTTGCCGATGCGAAAGGCTCCATGTGGGGCTGGAACGGCTCTACGTTTGGGTAAGCCGATTGGACAAGCGTTGGTTCGGACTGCCTTTGGTTCGCACAAGCTTGAGAAAGACAGAGACATGATGGGTTCGTCATTCATTCAGACATGATGTTTTTTGAACTTGAATCTCCATGCTAAAGGCCATTCTGTTTGATTTAGACGGCACTCTGACGAATACCGACCCGATTCACTACAGCGTTTGGAAGAACTTGCTGAGTGACTACGACATTGCAGTTGATCGGGAGTTCTACGACCGATACTTCAGTGGGCGGCTCAATGCCGACATCATCGCGGATCTGCTGCCGCAGCTCTCGCCTGAGGAGGGGGCACAGTTTAGCGATCGCAAAGAAGCTCTCTTCCGTGAACACGCTCAAACGGAACTGATTCGACTGGAAGGCTTGACTGAGTTTCTAGACTGGGTCGATCGCCATCATCTAAAGCGTGCGGTGGTCACGAACGCACCCCCCAAGAATGCCTGGTTTTCCCTCGACGTACTACAACTGCGCGACTTCTTTGAAGTGGTGGTGATCGGTGAAGAACTGGAGCATGGAAAACCTCATCCCATGCCCTATGAAGTCGGGTTGCAGAAAGTGGGCGTTGAGGCATCAGAGGCGATCGCCTTTGAAGATTCTCCCTCGGGCATTCGCTCAGCGGTGAGTGCAGGTATTCTGACCGTTGGGGTCGCCTCTACCCACGAGCCTGAGGCGTTAACCTCCGCAGGAGCCACCTCTGTCATTAAAGACTTTCAAGACCCTGTACTGAACACCATTCTAGAGACTCACTATGGAGTTATGGGTAGAACACCTTGAGCACGGCTTAGCGAATGTCATTGCTTTACTTCAGTTTGTGCTGGAGGCGATCGCCGCTGCGGCCATCTTCATCGGATTAGTTCGCACGGGGCAAAAGGTGATGGTGCTCTGGCATCGACGCCGCCGACATCGGAGCCTTGACACGCCTATGACCTTCAATCAACTTCGGCTGACCTTTGGCCTGTGGTTGGCGCTGGCTTTGGAGTTTCAACTGGGTGCCGATATTTTATCCACCACCATTACACCCAACTTTGAAGCCCTTGCAAACTTGGCGGCGATTGCCCTCATTCGGACGTTTCTCAACTTTTTTCTTAACAAAGAACTGGAAGCTGAAGCCAAGTATCAGGAACGAACGGGCGATCGCTCCACCTTAGATTCGTCTGAAATTCCCTGACCTGAGGCAATGGGGGCGATCGTTTCCCCAGGAATTGAATTCACTTTTCTGTAATACAAGGGATTAGCAAGAAAATATAGCGATGTGCAAATGGGTCACGTACAAAATCAGCCTGTGAACAAGGGGCTTAAGCCCCTTGCCTGTGCTTAGCTCATTTGCACACCGCTTAAAAACCCAGAGGGAGGGGCAGCCACCACACACAAAAATGCATCAGTCCTAACAAATATGATCCTGTGCGGAATCGCTGCTAAACAGGCTGTGGCAGTAGGTGGCAATTCAATTTAGAAGAATCAGAAGATTTGAACTTGCATGTTTTGTAGTATGTATACTACAATTAAGCGTATTGAATTTACGAGTCAAATTTTACTTAGGCGATGTCTGGCAAGAAAATACCTGCATTCCCGCGTTTTCTCCATTTGGGAGAAAGCCCAAATCAACGGGTAAATTCATTCCTGGAAATCTCCTTAGAAAGTTGTACACTTCGTTGATTTCATCATCACCTAGCCATCTCTTGAAGCTCTACTAGCACTGCAATCTGTACATGGACATAATTATTGGTCAACACGGGCTTCGACTTCGCTCAGCCCTCGCGCTCTGATATGAGCAAGACTGACGGGTTGAGCGGAGTCGAAGCCCGCCCTATGACCCCCTTTATTTTTGTCTACTTACTTACATTTCCAGAGTTCATTGCCGTCAATCTTTTGTGGAGCTAACTTTTATGGAACTCGATTTTATGGAATTCATGACAATTTGAACAAATCAGCATGCCGTCTTTCCTTGTGACGGTTTCCCTAGTTTCTTATCTATTCTTATCTATTCAGTCTTTACATCAGGTGAATCGCCATGACTGTCTTAACTCAACGGTTGTATGTTGGGGCGGTCGATCATGTCGCCCTGGCAGATTTCCTTAATCTTTGTGCAGAATTCGACCAGCTCGATAGCTTTACAACTCCCGAAAGCCTGGAACTGTCCTTTACCGCTCCGGGGGTGAATCCCCAGCAAGATGTGTGTTTCTGGGAAGATAGCGACGGGCAACTGATTGCTTTCTGTGCGATCCACTTCCCTCAAGAAGAGGTCGAGCCGCTGGACGGTTCGGTTTGGTTTCGCATTCATCCCGATGCGCGTCGCAAAGGGTTGATGAGCGATATTCTTACCTGGGCTGAGCACCGTGTTCGTCAGGTGGGGCGCGATCGCCAACTCCCAGTTCAACTACGAGCGGGGAGCCGGGCTACCTTGCGTTATCGCATTGAGGGACTCGAAGCCCACGGGTTTCGTCAAGATCGCTGCTTTCATACGCTCCAGCGATCGCTCAACACCCCTATTTCCACTCCTGACTTACCTGACGGATTTACCATTCGTCAATTCCTGGGTAAAGATGAGGTTGAGAACTGGGTGGAAATGTTTAATCAGTCCTTCATCGACCACTGGAATCACCATCCCTTAACGGTTGAGCGGACACTCCACTGGCTCAAAGACCCCGACTATCGGCCAGAACTCGACTTGGTGGCGATCGCCCCCGATGGAACTCTAGCCGCCTTCTGCTACTGCTCCATTGACACCGCTTACAACCAGAAGAAAAACTGTCGCGAGGGTTGGGTTGACCTGCTCGGAACCCGACGCGGATTCCGCCGAAAGGGTCTGGGTCGAGCCCTGCTGCTAGAAGGGTTGGCGCGACTCAGCGCCGCAGGAATGGACACCGCCAAAATTGGAGTCGATTCTCAAAACCCCAACCGTGCCTATGTGCTGTATGAATCTGTTGGATTTCAACTGCTTCATTCTGGACTCTCCTTTGTGAAAGAGCTGTCCGAGTAGATGCGATCCGGCAAATAAGATAAGGCTAGATTGCACGAGGAGCATAACTTGGAGAGTGCTGTCGTGTGCGATCGCCCACAGGTGTGCGTGAGAACAAGATGCCCCCACGCCAGATCCCCCTGGTTTTGGTTCAGCCATGTGCTGAACTAAAGCCAGGGTTTCTTATTGAAACGAAGCTAAATTCCCTTTATAGCGATTTGCAATCGCGTTAAGCACAAAAACAGTTGTGTGGGGCACAACGCGCCCTACACAACTGGACTTAACCAACGCGCATAGCGCTATATTTCTGATTTGGCGTTGCTGAATTTAGGTATGAAATTGGATTTTGTAATATGTGAATCGACTCCTATGGCAGCATTGTCTTAGCGAAGCCATGCCGTGAGGCTATTGTTCCTATGGAGATCATTCCTCGAATCAGCAACGCCATATGGTTAGGATCATCATCAGGAAATCCTGTTGAAAAACCAGTTCTCCCTGGTTCAAAATGTTGATGGATAGAAGTGACACCTTCATTGATAGGGCTAGCGCTTGAGTAAAACCTATGTTTTCTGGGCAAGCTAGTCTTATTACCTTACTATCGAGCACCCAGGAATATAGCAAGATAGCTCCTACCTTGCTTAAGCGAATCGAATACAACAGTGTACTCATGTTGCCAGGCGGGACTTTATCTTTGCTCATTTCTCTCGATCATCCATTGCGATTATCACGAGGAGCACATGCATGGATTGCACCGAAAAGCTTGAGCAACGCCTACGGCAGCTTCAGAGTCGCTGTAATCACCTCACTCAACAGCTAGAGGCTGAACGTACGGCTGCCGCAGCGATTCAGGCCAACTTAACTCGTCAGATTGACCAGCAGGCCCAGCGGCTGCTTGCGCTTGAGGCCCAGGTCAATACAGATATTGGCGATCGCCCCCCTCCAGATGCCGCATACACACCAACTGACTCCCCCATCCAGCAAGAACTCCAACGCATCGCTGAGGAAAATCGCCAGTTTCGCCAAACGTTAGACACCCAAGCAGACACCTATCGCCACCTGTTTGACTGCAATCCTCAGCCCATGTTGGTGTACGACCTGGAAACCCTGCGTTTCTTAGCGGTGAACGAAGCCATGATCGCCAAGTATGGCTACTCCAGGGCAGAATTTTTGGCGATGACAATTGCTGACATTCGCCCGCCCGAAGACGTGCCCCGTTTGCTAGAGAATGTGGCCAATGTAGACTCTGGACTGGACATGGCGGGTCTTTGGCAGCATCGGCTGCGCGATGGCCGAATCATTCAGGTGGAGATTGTGTCCTACGCGTTGGAGTTTGAGGGACGACGGGCTGAACTGGTGATGGCCCATGACGTGACCCAGCGTGTGCACGCTGAACAAGCCCTCCATGACCTCAATCGATCCTTAGAGCAAACCGTCGCAGAACGCACCGCCGCACTTTGCAAGAGCCAGACTGAGCTACAGGCGATTCTCAATAATACTCCGGCAAAGCTGTTTGTTGAAGACCTGCAAGGGCGATACATCTTCGTCAATCAAACGTTTTTGCGTCTGTTCAACTGTCAGCCAGAAGATGTTCTCGGCAAATCCATGCATGAGTTTTTTCCGCCCCATATTGCCGATGCGTTTCGAGCCAACGACCGACTGCTGCTCGAACAGGGCGGTGTGCAGCAGTTTGAGGAAATTATGCAGGTGAATGGTGAAGACCGGGTCTTCTTATCCAATAAGTTTTTGCTGCGAGATGACCAGGGGGAAGTCTATGCCATCTGTGGCATGTCTACGGACATTAATGACCGCAAAGCCATGGAAGAAGAGTTGCAAGAGAGTCGCGATCGCCTCCAAGCCATGCTGGCAGCGGTACCGGATCTGGTCTTTCGGGTCAACCGAGACGGGCAATACCTGGACTTTTATCCCTCTCATTCCACCGTGGATGTGACCGGACTGGATAATCTCGTCGGGCAAAATTTGACAGAAGTGTTGCCCCCCGATTTAGCCCAAGCTCACCTACACCGCATTGAACATGTGCTGCTCACTCAAACCATGCAAGTGAGTGAGCAGCACATACCAGTGAACGGTAAGCTACGGCGTGAAGAAGTGCGGGTGGCTCCCTGCGGCGCAAACGAAGTCTTGTTCGTCGTTCGCGACATCACCGAACGCAAACAGGCCGAATTGGCTCTGCAAGCCTCCCAGCATCTGATGCAAACGGTTCTCGACACGACCCCCATCGGCATCTTCTGGAAGAATCGCGACGGAGTCTACCAGGGCAATAACAGAGCCGCCGCAGAACTTTTGGGGTTGACGGATGCGCCCATTCTGACGGGCCAAACCGATGCTGATCTCCCCTGGAACCCGGAGACGTTGGCCATGATTCAGAGCGAAGATCGGCAGATTATGGCAACGGATATGCCGTGCCTGGACATTCTCCAGAGCTTTACCCTGGAGAACGATACGCAGCTTTGGCTCGAAACCAATAAGGTGCCGCTAAAGGATGGAGAGGGCAACGTCATTGGGATTGTGGGCACGGCGCAAGATGTTACCCAACGCAAACGAGACGAAATGGAGCGGCAAAGTCTCACCGATCGCCTTACCCTGGCTCTCCAAGCCGGAGCCTGTGGCACCTGGGATTGGGACATGGTGCACGATGCCCTCTGGGATGAACGGATGTATGAAATTTACGGCCTGCAAAACCTGGGGCGGGCGGCCACCTACCAGGACTGGCGCGATCGCGTTCACCCCGATGATATTAGCGGCGTCGAGGCTCGGTTACAGTCCGCGATGTGCGACGAGATTCCTTTTAATGTTGAATTTCGCATTTGGCGAACCGATGGCGCACTGCGCTGGGTCCAGGCGATCGCCCAGTTACAACACGATAGCCAGGGAATTCCCATTCGAATGGTGGGCATTAACCAAGACATCACCAGCCGTAAACAGGCTGAACTCGACCTGGAAGCCTACGCCGAAAGAGTCGAAGACCTCTACAACAACGCCCCCTGCGGCTACTACTCTCTGGATGCGGAGAGCCGCATTACTAGCATCAACCATACGGCGCTGCGGTGGCTCGACTATCCGCGCGAGGCGGTGTGGGGACAGCCCCTTACCCAATTCATTACAGAAGTCAGCTGCCAGATCTTTGCAGAGCAACGCACCCTGCTGACTCAGGCCATGCAGGAGAAGAACCTGGAATATGAAATCGTTCTGGTAAGCCGCACGGGCGAACAGATGAATGTGCTGATCAGCGAAGAGGTACAGAAAAACGTTGAGGGCACCCTTCTCAGTAGCCGAGCCACCATGACTGACATTCGTCAACGGCTTCAAGCCGAGAGAAAGTTGCAGCAGCAGTACGCGCGAGAAAATTTACTGCGACAGGTTACCGCTCGCATTCGCCAATCGTTAGACCTCTCCACTATCTTTG
>JAYKJC010000369.1:0-4155 GCA_035285885.1 Leptolyngbyaceae cyanobacterium
CGCGAGAGCCTCTGGCTCCCGTTCAAATGGAGCCAGAGGCTCCCGCAGCGGTTCCCTGCCAGAGTCAGGGAACCAGAAATTAGAGGCCGCTAAACACATACGACGCGCTCCACACAACTGTACTTAACAAATGTCCTGACGCAAAAGCGTAAAGCTATAATATTTGGTTTCTATTTTTTTGTGATGAGATATGAGTGTTAGGCTTCCTTCAGAAATCGGAAATTTGGTATTTGCTTCACCCGCCGTCCAAGACGTGCTGGCTCAGGAGAAAAAGCGCCTAACCGCTTTGAATGCAACCTTTGTGTTGATAGCGATCGCCATCCTGTTTGTCACGTTTATCGGTAGCGAAATCGACATCCCGCAGTTGATCAAAGATCGGAACAACATGGTGGAGTATGTCTCACGCTACTTCCCTCCCGATTTTCGCTACTGGAGAAGCTACATGAACGAGACCTGGATCACCATCTCGATGGCAGTCTGGGGAACGGTTCTGGCGGCTATTGCAGGTATTCCTGCGGGCCTCCTCGCTTCGGAAAACCTCTGCCCTGCGTGGATCGTGTTTCCGGTTCGTCGAGTCATGGACTTTATGCGAGCAGTGAACGAATTTGTTTTTGCCATCATGTTTGTCGTGGCCGTGGGATTAGGCCCGTTTGCAGGTACGCTAGCGCTGTTTGTTCACACCACAGGCACCTTCGGAAAGCTCTATTCTGAAGCGGTTGAAGCCATTGAAGATGGCCCCGTTGAAGGCATTCGAGCCACGGGTGCTTCTAAGATCCAGGAAATCGTTTTTGGCGTCATTCCTCAGGTGGTTCCCCTGTGGCTGTCATTCACGCTTTACCGCTTTGAAGCGAATATCCGCTCTGCCTCGGTTGTCGGACTGGTCGGAGCAGGTGGAATTGGCATGGCGCTCGATCAGAGTTTAGACACCTTCCAATATCAACAATCCTGCGCTATTTTAATCATTTTGGTGGTTACGGTCTCTATCATTGACACGGTTTCCTCAAAGCTGCGCAGCCATCTAGTCTAGCTCATCACCCAATGTTGGCTGATGCCTTGACTTTATAAGGCAATCCCAATTGAAATGTGCGAGGGGGGGCAGGATGAGCCTGCCGTGCCTCTCGCATTTCATTGTTTTCTCTACCGACAACACTGCAATTATCATGTCAGTCGAAATACTACTGTTCCTGGGATTAGGACTTGGAGCCGGAACAATTAGTGGCCTGATTGGAATTGGCGGGGGTGTGCTGATTACTCCAGCACTCATCTACATGTTTGGCTTTGAGCAGAAAATTGCCCAGGGCACCACCCTGGCTCTTCTAGTTCCACCCATTGGAATTCTAGGAGCGTGGGCCTACTATCAACAGGGCTTCGTCAATGTCAAAGCCGCACTGTTGATTTGTTTGGGATTTGTCTTGGGGGGGCTGATTGGCGCGAAATTTGCGGTGAACGTTGACCCCAATGTCCTCAAAAGAATTTTCGGGGGGGCGATGTTAGCGATCGCCATTCGCATGATTTGGTCATCGTTTTCAATGCCCAGTTCGTAGCCCATCTGTAGGGGCATTAGAGTGCAAAAACTCATCGGCGATCGCCTGGAGCGTCGATGTTGGCACTTCGTGAAAAAAGCGCTGACGAAACTGTTCTTCTGAAACTGCGGCGATAAACGCCTGGATGTGCGTTAGCGAGGCTGGGGTATCGTTGCTAGAAGCAGGCGAGGGTGGGAGTTCAGCCGCAAGGGTCAACTCATCTTCTGCGATTGAGAAGCTAAACCCAATGGCGGAGAGGGCACTAAGACCCAGCTGGAGCGATCGCCCCCCAATACTCAGAGCGTGCTGCAATTCTTCAATGGACACAGAGGCTTGAGATCGGCTCAGAAATTTGGCGATACCCACCAGGGTCTGCCAAATTTCCACCGGGGTCTGGTCAGTCGGGGGGGGAAAGGCGATCGCCAACGGAGCATTCTGACGCTGAGCCTGGTGAATCCCCTCATAAAAATCTCGCCAGGTTGCAGGCCGCTGCCTCACTTCGACCATCTCAGACGGCTCAGGGGCAGATTGGACAATCCGCCGATCCAACAGCGGTTGAGACGGCTTGAAAGCACTCCACGTAACCGTAGAATCGACCTCACGATAGGGCGATGCCGTCACCGGAACCGGACGCACCGCAATCAGCCGCACCTCATATTGGGGCGTGTCGCGGCCTTGGGGCGCACTGTTATAGTCCAGTTCGACAATCACATCACACCGTCCCTCGGGCACCTCCTCTTTGTAGTGGCCCCACCAGGTTCCCGGAAAGCCTTGCTGGACCGAATCATCCCACAGGTCAAACGTGGTTTTGATGTAGTTCAGCTTGCGGTTCGACAAATCCTGAATCTTGCGGTGCCACACCTTCTTAAACCAGCAGTGGCGAATCAGCAATCGAGGAATGGGATTGCCCATGCCGTAGGGCTCAAGCAATGCCAGTTCTCGAAATAGGGGGCGGCCTAACTCTGCCACCCGAACCGTGAGATCAGCCTTGAGAATGGGACGCTGGGCGATCGCCGTTCCATATCGCGCCCGAAACTCCTGGTTAATGGCATCGGCAAACAGCGACACATCCTCTGCCCGAAGACTCAGTCCCGCCGCAAAGGGATGTCCGCCAAACCCAAGAAGGAGATGAGACTGACTGTTCACCAACTCGTACAGATTAATGCCATTCACCGATCGGGCAGAGCCTCTGGCAATCGACGGAGTCGTGTTCGATGCGAAAGCCCCAGTCCCAGACTCAGCTCCAGAACCAGACGTATTGAGTAAGATGGTGGGTCGGCCATAGGTCTGGGCAATCTGTCCGGCCACCAGCCCAAGCACCCCCACCGACCACTGAGCATCCGCCAGAACGATCACCCCTGTGGTCGAGAGATCCAACTCAGCCAGTTTCAGCGTCACCTGCTGTTCCACGTCTCGCTGGAGAGCTTTACGCCTCAAGTTTGCCAGCTCCGTCGCTTCTGCCAGTTGGCGACAGTGCTCGACATCGGTACTCGTCAGCAAGTCCACACAAAAATGCGCGTCTCCATGAATGCGGCTAATCGCATTGATGCGGGGGCCAATGCCAAACGAAATATCCGTAGGGCGATCGCCACTGCGGCGGCAGTACTTCAACAGTGCGGCAATACCGGGACGGGTGGAATGCTTTACCTGAGTTTGCAACTGCCGAATTCCCATCTGTGCCAGGTAGCGGCAGTCTCCCGTGAGTTCCACCAAGTCGGCAATCAGGCCAATGGCCACCAAGTCGAGGAGCGAGGTCAGGGGACGAGTGGGCACATCAGGCTGCGCCTCATACAGCGCTTCCACCAGCTTGTAGGCCACCGCCACCCCTGAGAGATGGGCCAGGGGATGATTCGCCGGGAGCGTTCGCGGATTGATGATGGCCGTCACATCGGGACGATGCGCTGGAAGGGTGTGATGATCGGTGATGATGATGTCGATGCCTAACTGACTCGCATAATCGATTTCAGCATGATTCGTACTTCCCGTGTCACAGGTAACGATCAGCGTCACCCCTTGTTCTGCCAGGGCATCCAGCCCATGCATCGACAAACCGTGAGACTCCGTTAACCGATTAGGAATAAAGTAAGATAGGCGATCGCCCTGAGTAAAAAACTCTCCCAACCCGTCCCATAACACAGACGTTGCGGTGATGCCATCGGCGTCGAAATCGCCCCAAATCGCGACTAATTCTCCAGAAGCATGGGCCGTGACGAGACGGGCGATCGCCCAGTCCATTTCTTCGCCAAAGGCAGAAGCCGGAGTCGGCACATACGCCTCCGCATGGATAAACGGGGCAAGCTGCTCAACCGATCGAATGCCTCGACTCCACAACACCTGTGCTGCGAGGTGTCCGTCTGACTCTGGGGCATAGTCTCCCACAACCTGCATAAATTCAGGATCAACAGTCACGTTTGATGGCAACTGCCAAATGGGCTCAGGAACAGTCATATCGGTTTCCTACGTGATTTGTGAAATGAAATGTGAGCGGTGGGGCGGGCTGAGCCTAGTACTTGTTTAGCGTATTCCTTGTTCCCAGCGTCTCGCTGGGAATGCCCGCGAGAGCCTCTGGCTCCCGTTCAAATTGGAGCCAGAGGCTCCCGCAACGGTTCCCTGCCAGAGACAGGGAACCAGA
>JAYKJC010000370.1:0-4941 GCA_035285885.1 Leptolyngbyaceae cyanobacterium
ACCACCCACAAAAATGCGCTAGATATGAGAACTTGCGTAAGTCCTGACATATTGAATCGACCGATCATAGGCAGATGGTCGATAGCGGCAAAACTACCTGTCTAAAGCCAAGCCTGTTAAAGATTAGCATCTCTCAATCTAGGACGAGAGTTAACCTGGCTTGCCCATGTATGACGCTACAGCAATTCTCATTTTGAAAGACTTCGCGCCCTGTCGGCGCTCACTTGTATGGATTCAAGGGGGCAAAACGGTCGCTTGCGGCGACCATTTTGCCCCCTGAATTTTCATGATGAGAATTGCTGATGGCGCTGTGTGCGTTGGAGAGTTAGGCATTCTCTCCATTTGAAGAGTGTGTGTGGAAAAAGCGGGGCGATCGAATCTGTCCTGATGGGTTTTGGCCTCATCGTATAAGGAAAGTGGAAGTAGCGAGAGCCTCTACTACCCTGCTGTTTCCAAGAGTCTGAGTTCTCCAGAGCCTACGGTGGGCCGTGCCCACCCGACTCATGCGATGGGGTGAACGTGTAGGACATCACAGTCAATCAATCTCTATCTGCTTTCGAAGTGGGCTTCGATGGTCGCTATCTCGTTCTACAGAAATCGATGGAAAATCGATGGAATGAGGGTGCAGATCTCAGTCCCTTCAACGTAGCCTTCCCAGATGTTTGTACGGAAATCAGGAGGCCGAATGGGGAATCGGTGTGCCCGAAATCGGAAACGCTCAAAGCGTCGAGCGATCTACTGTCCGACACATGGCTGCTATATCGACAGCGTCAGTCAGAAATATCGACTCTATGCCGACTGTGCCTCTCATCTTCAGTCCAGAGGGGTGGGGCGGCGTCAATCCCTCTTGTTAACCGCCAATCAAACGGCTGTTCCGCTGGATGGAGAATGGCTTGAGGCGTTTTGGTGTCCCATGTGCGAGGGCAAAACCTGGTATCACGTCACGAAAGAGGGCGATCGCACCTACAGCATTCAACCTGCCCCCCGCTCACTTTGGCAACAGGTGACGGGCGTCATTCAGGTGAATGGCAATCCGTCAGTCAGTGAATTCACGTTTCGTAACGCCCACAATCGATTAGGCTATCGCCTGAAAGACTTTCGTTCCGCTATGTGAGGGATCAATAAAAAAATGAGAGCCCCTGTAGAATGAGAGCAAGGAATAAATCGATAAGTTCAGCCTGAGTCTTGCGTTATGACCGTTGCAGCTACTCCATCGCACATTCAACGAAACTCTGTTTTAATTCTTGAAAATGGAGATCATCTGACACGCTCTGAGTTTGAGCGGCGCTATGCAGCGACGCCGGAGGTGACCAAGGCTGAGTTGATTGAAGGAGTGGTTTACGTGGCGTCTCCAGTTAGAGTAAAAAAGCACGGTCAACCCCACAGCGCTGTGATGACCTGGTTAGGTGTTTTTGAAGCCAATACGCCCGGCGTGATGGTGTGTGACAACACCACCGTTCGCCTGGACGCCGATAATGAACCTCAACCCGATGCTCTTCTGCGACTCGAAGAGGAGAGCGGCGGACAATCTCGGATCAGTGAGGATGACTATATTGAGGGCGCACCGGAGCTGATTGTTGAAATTGCGTCGAGCAGTGCGTCCTATGATCTGCACGAAAAGCTTCGGGTCTATCGTCGCAATCAGGTTCAAGAGTATCTTGTTTGGCTGGTTCAAGAAAAAGAGTTTCGCTGGTACGTGTTACAGGAAGGAGAATACGTGTTGCAGGCTCCTGAGGCGGCTGGTGTGTTGAGGAGTCGAATGTTTCCGGGGTTGCACCTGGCTGTGAATGCGCTCCTCGCTGGAGACATGAAACACGTTTTGGCGGTCTTGCAAGAAGGGATAGATGCTGAAGCTCACTGAAGCACGCTGAAGCTCAAAATCCTTTCCCCTGCTCTGTTCATGGGACGGAATGGCAACATTCTTAGATGTTCGGAATGAGAACCTAAACGGCTGCGGGTGAATCGTGGCGTTAGTTTACCTGCTCTGTATGGGTATTGCCCACTATCCTGAAGGCTAATCCTAGGGTCTGTTTTAAAAGTTGTTTTTTCGTGCGCAAAGCGCACGAAAAAACAACCCTTTCAGCTAGTTTTAAAACACACCCTAAGGTGTGTAGGTTGAATGGATGTGATGAGGCGTTGTGCTTCGTGACATGAAAAAAGGGATGACCGAAGTTGGTCATGCGGACTTCAGCAGATGCCCCATCATTGAAGATTATTTGAATACACTCGTTAATTCATCTAAATGATTTTGAACTTAAAGTCGAGGTTTCAATCACCTGCGTATCAACTTATTCTTGCTGTAGCAAAGCGTAATTGGCCTCTACTCGTCACGAATCTTGGAACAAACTTAGGAGGAGCCATTTTAGAAGGAAGTACACTAGGCATCATCTATCTGGCGATCGCCGTACTCTCCGAAGGAACCCAAAGCGACCAACATTCACCAGTCATTCAACGCGTTCTGTTGCTAGCGCCTCTGTCAGATGGCCAACTTTTTATTGGGTTGATGGGAGTAGCCGTTGTTCTACAAGTGCTGCTGAGCTTGAGTAACTACACCAACAAATTAATGACAGCTTACTTATCAGCCCGAGCCCAGCCTCAAGTGACAGGTCAGGTATTCAAGCAAATCATGTCTTTTAGTTTCGCCTGCGCAAGCAGCTATAAAGTAGGTGATTTGGTTATGTTTGCTAATGATGCGGCCCTGACTGTTGATAAGCAACTTCAGCTTGCCAACAATCTGGTTGTTAGCCTGTCATTTGCCGCCATTTATAGTGTTATCTTAGTGAGCTTGTCGCCTTGGTTGGCACTTATTGCAGTTGCGTTAGCAGTGATCATTCTTGTGTTTCAGCGACAGGTCATTCCTCGTTTGAAACGGGCTGCACGTCAGTTAACGCTGGCTCAAGTTGAAACAAATAAATTCATGACGGAGAACATCCAGGCACTGCGCCTACTGCATACCTTTGGGACCCAACAACGGGCGATTGATGAAGCCATCGACAAGCTGCACATTGTTCAGAAAAGACTCCAGAAACGAGCTAACCTATTTTACTTGCCAGAACCCATCTTTGAAATCTTACCCATTCTTTCCTTAGCAACTCTCGCCATTGTTGCCTATTCTTTAAAGGCATCAACGGAGTCGATTTTACCGTTATTGTTGACCTTCCTACTCGCGCTTCAACGCCTTGCTCTGCGGCTCAAAGTAACAGCTAGTGTGTTCACTCAACTCGCCGACAATAGTGCCCGGATGCAGCGTCTAGATAGCATTCTGGAGACTTCAGATAAGCAATTTGCCATCGGTGGAGCAGAGCCGTTTGATGGCCTACACTCCGATATTTGCTTTGAAGACGTGAGCTTGGCCTATGGGAATGAGCAGAAACTAGCACTGCAAAAGATAAGCTTTACAATTCCGCGCCATAAAGTGACTGCCCTGGTCGGACAGTCTGGCGCTGGTAAGTCCTCCATCGTTGATTTGCTGATTGGTTTGTATCAGCCTAACTTAGGACGTATTTCCGTGAATGGAAAAAGCCTGCATCAGTACGATATAGAAAGCTGGCGTCAGTACATTGGGGTTGTAAGCCAAGATACATTTATTTTTAATTGCAGCATTCTAGAAAACTTGAGATACGGTCGCGCCCATGCCGGTGTTGATGAGGTTGTTGAAGCGGCAAAAGCAGCACAAGCCCATCAGTTTATTTTAGAGTTGCCGGATGGTTATGAAACGGTTGTTGGAGAACGAGGCTATCGTTTGTCAGGAGGCCAGCGCCAGCGCCTAGCATTAGCACGAGCCATCATTAAACAACCTGAGGTTTTGATTCTGGATGAGGCAACGAGTGCATTAGATAGTGAATCAGAACGCTTAATACAAGAAACGTTAGTGGAGTTTCAAAAGGATCGAACTGTAATTGTCATCGCTCACCGACTCTCAACAATTATGGATGCAGACCAAATATTAGTTTTTGAAGAGGGCCAATTGGTTGAGCAAGGAATACATCGAACGTTAATCAGTCGTCCAGGACGGTATGCTCAATATTGGAATTTACAGACTGAGAAGACTTTAGCGTAGCGACTTAACTGGGCGGTGCTAAATCGGGATATGAATTCAAAAATTTTGAATCACAAATGACCAACTGTAGGGGCGTATGGCCATACGCCCCTACAGTTGGTCATTCCTTCAATCAGCAACGCCCAAAATCCTACTAGACCTTCCCCTGAGCGGAGTCGAAGGGGAAAGTTACGCTCCAACCGTGTACTCAAAGATGTTATTTTTCCCCTGAGACCAAACAGAGAGAGTCTAATCCCATTTCTACCGATGTCTAAAATAACTGGAAGTTTTCCTCCTCCTCCTCCAAATAAGATTGGATGGCCATGGACTGATTCAATGACTGACTCATATATCTATCCCCAGTCCATGATATGGCCTCGTATCAGCATCATTACTCCTAGTTACAATCAAGGACATTTCATCGAAGAAACCATTCGTTCTGTACTACTGCAAAGTTACCCAAATCTGGAATACATCATTATTGATGGAGGCAGTTCAGACAACACGGTTGAAATCATCAGTAAATATGCATCCCATTTAGCGTACTGGGTGAGTGAGCCAGATAGAGGACAATCTCACGCTATTAATAAAGGGTTAGCTAGAGCAACCGGCGAGATTATTGCATACATCAACAGTGATGACTATTATCTACCGGGTAGCTTTCGCAAAATTGCCGAGTACTACAACAATCATCCCGAAACTGACTTGATCCACGGACGTTGCCGTTACATTGACGAAATGGGTAACAAAGTAGGAGAGCAGTTTGGTAACATCCAAACTTTTGAAGAAATCATAGATTTATGGGGCGTTTGGTGGAATAAGCGGCAATTTGTTCAGCCAGAAGTATTTTGGTCACGCCGTATTTTTGAAAAGATTGGGTTGTTTAACGAAAGTCTTTACTA
>JAYKJC010000371.1:0-3804 GCA_035285885.1 Leptolyngbyaceae cyanobacterium
AAGAGCATTTTCAAAGCGACATCTTTGAGAAAACCCATCAATGACAGTCCGGGCAAACTGAGCATTCCGAGGGGAAGCCGTTTAGTTGGCTTTGTCGACTCGCACTGGCTGACAATCCTAACCTTCAAGCGGAATTTCGTCGATTTATTCTTCCAGACAGTGGCCTTCAATTCTTTTCAGATAAGCCTTTACGCACAGTATCTGAAATTGCGAGCTCGGCAAAGAGCTCACGGAAATCAAGAGCTTGATTCTATTCCTTCGGCGCAGTAGTTTGTTATGCATCACTAAAATGCATGATTGAGCTATGTCTAACAAAATCACTGGCAAACGCCCTCGTGGCCGCCCTAAGCAATCCTTCAGACTGAAGCGAGTCACGCTGACGTTGGATCCCATGGATTGGAAGAACTTTGAGGAGCTCAGCCAGCACTCGTCAATGTCAACCGCAGCGTTAATTCGATTGGCCATGAAGGAGTTCTTACAAAGACGACGTAGCGGGCATGCATTGGAAGTCAAAATGGGCAGGTAAGTATAGATGGATCTGAAGAACTTCAAACCAGGCATTTACAATAAGCAAGGTGACTACAAATCCTTGAGTCCAACAAAAGTTAATATCGCTTGGATTTGCACGGATCCATATACTCACGTTCTCCTCGAAGAAGCGAATAGATTGCTTGGTGAGCTAAATGCATTCTCCAGAATTGTGCCTAATGTAGATCTCTTTATCCGGATGCATATCGTAAAGGAGGCAACTCAATCGAGTCGCATCGAGGGTACTAGGACTGAAATTGTTGATGCTTTGATGGATAAGGGTAGCCTAGCTCCAGAAAAGCAGGATGATTGGCAGGAAGTCCGGAACTATATCGAAGCCACGGAACAAGCAATTAAGCAGCTCAAAAAGTTGCCGGTTTGTTCACGCCTCTTAACTTCGGCGCACAAAACATTGATGCGAGGAGTCCGGGGTGAAGGCAAGGCACCTGGAGAGTTTCGAAAAGTACAGAATTGGATTGGGGGCAGAAGTCCTGCTGAAGCAGTACATGTTCCACCGATAGCAAGTGAAGTTCCTGGTCTGATGTCTGACCTTGAATTATTCTTGAATAATTCCGAGATCCATGTTCCGCACCTACTTCGAATCGCCATCGGGCATTATCAGTTTGAAACTATACACCCATTCTTAGATGGAAACGGGCGTACCGGCAGATTACTAATAGTTCTTTACCTTATTCAAAATGGATTGCTTCTATATCCGACACTATATCTTTCTGACTATCTGGAGAAAAAGCGAAGAGAATATTTCGATTGCCTCTCTGGTGTACGATCGTCGGGCGGAATGGAACGCTGGGTCATTTTTTTTCTCGGAGCCATAATTGAGACATGTAAGGCAGGGTGTAAAACTTTCGAAAAGATTCTAGTTCTTAGAAATCAAGTTGATGAGGAGATACGGCTTGCTGGTTCAAGAGGAGTGAAGATCAACATGCTATTTCATGCACTCTATCGCAATCCTATTATTGAGCTTGGTAGGGAATCGGCGGTTGAAGGGCTGAGTCAACGAACACTGAGCAGATTGGTCGAAGAGTTTGTTGATAGAGGATACTTGGTTGAACTGAGCGGAAAGCATCGATTTAGGTCGTATGCCTTTAAGCGGTATCTTGATCTCTTCAAAGCTAATTCCTCCTAATTTGACAACAAGACAGCTGATTGTTGTCAAAAATTGAATCATATGACAACAATGATCTTTGTAGTTGTCATGATGACATCACACAAATAATTAATTTAACCAGGATGTTATAGCAATAGAGCCAATGGGAAAATGACAGAAAGCCAAACACAGCAAGATAAACTCCATTCGGCGTTAAAGCAGCTGATTGAGTTGAGTGCAGAGAACGCAAAACTCAGGGCGGAAAATGCAATTCTGAAGAGCAAGCTGTCCAAGCAGCAGCAGGGAAGTTTGCCAGTCGGACAACGAGAGGCTTCTGGTCAGATACTTTCCCGTAAAACGAAACTGATTGAAGAATCGACTTCGATGTCAAAGGCGCAAAAGATAGTGCTATTCCGTAGTCTCTTTCGAGGCCGAGAAGATGTATACCCAACTCGCTGGGAAAATCTGCGTTCTGGTAAGTCAGGCTATTCACCTGCGATCAAAAACAAGTGGGAATATTTTGAAGCGAAAAAACAGGGAGATAAAAGCATAGCTCCTGATTACTTGCCAATCACCGATGATGTCATTCAACAGCATTTGGAAGGTAAAATTGTGGCGGGAGTATATCCATTGCTCAATGATGATACCTGCTGGTTTTTGGCTGTCGATTTTGACGAATCCTCCTTCGAAGATGACGCATTAAGCTTTATAGCGACATGCAATGAACTAAGCATAAGTGCCTATATGGAGCGCTCTCGTTCCTGTAATGGCGCTCACGTTTGGATCTTTTTCAAAGAACCGCTTCCAGCAGTGCTTGCACGTCAGCTTGGATTTTGTATATTAACACGAACTATGGAGAAGCGACGCCAGATCGCTCTTAAGTCTTATGATCGTTTCTTTCCAAATCAGGATACTTTGCCTAAAGGCGGATTCGGCAATCTCATAGCACTTCCCCTTCAACGTAAAGCACGAGAGAAGGGTGGATCCATATTCGTTGGAGAAAAATTGCAGCCAATCAATGATCAATGGGAACTTCTCTGTTCAATAAAGCGGATTTCACGCAACCTCGTTGAGAAAATCGTGAATGATGCTCGACGTGACGGAAATATTATTAATGTTGCGGCACCATCCTTTGATGATGCTGAGACAGAAGATCCATGGGTTTTACCACCTTCTAGAAAGAGAACTCTCAAACCAGTACAAGGGCCATTTCCAGAAATTGTCAAAGTGGTTCAAAGCAATCTCATTTACGTCGATAAAACTGGTTTGTCGCCCGCACTATTGAATCGCTTGCGGTTGTTAGCGGCTTTTCAGAATCCAGAGTTTTTCAAAAACCAGGCGATGCGCCTTCCGGTGTATGATAAGCCTCGGATCATCGATTGTTCAGAGATTACAGGAAGGTTTTTGGCTCTCCCGAGAGGCTGCTTTGAGGACGTTATCAAGTTACTGAAGGATCATTCAATAAAAATTGAACTTGAAGATCACCGCTCTGAAGGTAGACCCGTAGATCTGCAATTCAATGGGCATTTAAGATCTTCACAGGAGGAGATTGTTGGAAGAATTTTAAAGCAAGAACTTGCGCTTGTATGCGCTCCAACCGCCTTTGGCAAAACAGTTGTAGCAGCTTCAGTGATAGCAAATAGACGCATCAATACTCTGGTTCTAGTTCATCGACAACAGCTCATTGATCAGTGGAAGGATCGACTTCAAACATTTTTAAATTTGCCCCATAAAAGCATTGGCCAGATTGGTGCGGGAAAGAAGAAGGCCACAGGGATTATCGATATTGCAACTATTCAATCGCTTGTCCGCCAAGGTGAAGTGAATGATATCGTAGCCGATTATGGGCAAGTAATTGTGGATGAATGTCATCATGTATCAGCGTTCAGTTTTGAACAGGTATTGAGAGGCTGCAAAGCTAAATATGTGCTCGGACTGACCGCTACTCCAAAACGAAAAGACGGACATCATCCAATTATTGTAATGCAATGCGGGTCATTATTGTACGCATCAGCGGATAATCTAAATACTCACGAAGCTCAGTTTAGTCGGTCGGTCGTGGTTAGAGAAACCGGGTTTGTAGCGCCTGTAGGAATTGAAAAGCCAGCAATACATGAACTGTATCAGTCTTTGTCTGATAACGGGATGCGAAACCAGATGATTGCTAG
>JAYKJC010000372.1:0-7743 GCA_035285885.1 Leptolyngbyaceae cyanobacterium
CTTGAACAGTTTGTGACTTATTTTCATGCTCATAATCTTGCAATCCGGATGAAGAGGCTTTGTCAACGATTTCGCTCAGAGGAATGGATTGCGAGTTGAGCAAAGTCGAAACCTCCGGCTTTCTTACCGACACAATGCATGGAAACACATCGGCATCCTGAAAAATGGGGGCGTGTCCAAAGTCGATGATTTGTTCAAACACGCTGTTTTCTGCAAAAAACTTGCGGAGCGGTTCCCCATAGCCTGCCCGCAGCCACTTATTCGTGACGATATACGACAACACCCCATTGGGGCGCAAAATGTTCACCCCCTTCTCATAGAAGTAAACATAGAGATCTGCCACGCCATCATAAGCAGCATAGTGTTCTTGCAGATACGGCTTAAATGGCGTCAGCAGTTCTTGGCGCACATAGGGCGGGTTGCCAATCACCACATAAAACCCACCATCATCAAACACCTCCGGAAATGCTGCCTCCCAGTCAAACGCACGGGCATCCACCGTTGCATCGGCAATAATCGAGTTCCCTACCTTGATGTTGTCATCCAGATACGTGAGTTGCTTACCTCGTTCAGCCGTTTTCAGCCACAGCGACAGCTTGGTGATCTCCACCGATTCAGGCGACAAATCCACCCCATAGAGGTTGTGGTTCAAGATGGTCTTGTTCAGGTCAAACAGGCTGCGCTGCCCCACAAACTCCCCCAAATCATCCGCAATCTGCAATGCTGCAAGCTGTTCATTCACCCGTTCATACTGACGGTTGAGAAAGTCAAACGCCGCAATCAAAAACGCCCCCGACCCACACGCCGGGTCAATTACACGGGTCTTCAGCAGCACATCATCCCGATAGCGCTCCCAAAACGTGATCTCTGCCGCCCGACGCTGGCGCACAGCATTCTTGCGGATCTGGTCAATGCCCATCTCTTCCCACAAGGCTCTTTCCTTCCGCTCCAGGTAGCCACCCAGCGCCACCCCCACGATGTATTGGGTGATAAACGCTGGCGTGTAATAGACTCCCTGGGTTTTGCGTTTGCCCTTCTTCTGGTCGTAGGTTTCTCCGGCAGAAATTGCTCGCAGTTCTTCCAGATCCGTCACCGACTGCTCAAAGATGTGCCCCAAAATGTTGACTGATACCTCCGAATCAAAGTCGTAGCGGGTCATCTTGTTGAGCTGGGTGCAGAGGGTGTCTGTCACGGTCAACTGCTCATCTAGAATCGGGTCATGGCGAAACAACCCGCCGTTATACCCCGGAATCGCCAGGGCATCATTCCCCTGATCTACCGCCTGAAACACCGACTTGAAGTTGTCCCAAATGGGGCGCGGATTGTAGGGATCTTTGTGGTCGTGGGCTTGCCGCAACGTTTCGTCGGGCAACAGTCCCTTATCTTCGCAAAAGGCAATAAACAGCACCCGATCGAGAGTTTTTTGGGCTTTCTCAAGCAGCGTCATATCTCGGTCAGGTAAGTCCTTGGCTCCCGTCTTCCGAAAGTGCCGTGCCAGATTAATCCGCACCTGCTTATATTCGTCATACAGGGCTTTCGTCACCTCAATCTCTGCCTTATCTGAGTCGATCAGCAGTTGATCGGTGATGGATTTACCCTTCGGGTCGTCCACAGGCGGCAAAAAATTGTCATGGCACAGAACATAGTAGAACGTCTTAAACGCCTCTAAATCCGCCAACTCCTTGAGGCGAAATACCTCATAGTATGCCGGGGTCTTACTCGTTTGATACAGCCGAATCTCTCGATAATTCGACACCAGCACCCATCGGCAATCTGCCGTGTAGTTGGCATAGCGCCACCCCTGGTCAACAGCGGATTCTTTGCGTCCTGGTGCTGCCCGGTCGAGATCGTTCTTTGCTCCCTTTAGTTCAATGGGCGCAACTACCCGCCCCTGGAGCTTCACGGCTCCCTTTTTGCTTTCAGTAGCAGTAAAAAAGCCTAGTGCCCCATCTGCCGACCCGCCCCCATCAGAAATCGTCTGCTCTGCATGGAGTTCCCAGTTTTGCCCCTCTCCTGCAATGACCGAGCGATAACCCAGCACTGACTGAAAGATATCCTTTAGAAAATCCCCATGTAATGAGGTTTCTTTGACCTCATCCAGAGTCCCACTGTCCAGAGTTTTAATCCACGGGAGGATTTTCTCATGTCGCTCCACAATGTCCGATGGGAACGTGAAGTGTTCGAGGGCATTCTTCAGGGTTTTGGGGTGAAAGAGGCGGTTGGGGCTAGATGGAGGCATCCGATTTGTAATTTTTCCTTTGAGGCAATGAATAGAGGGGGAGGGCCGAGCTAAACGCTACCTCTCATCATTCCCAATGAATTCAAATATTGTCAGCCTTTTGCAGCGTTCTTCATAGACTGTTACAGAGTCTCACTGTTAGACCGGAATGAGGGGCGATCGCCCATTCCCTACCTTCAGCAGACACCCTCTATCTGTGAAGCATCCAATTGTTCTGGGCGATCGCTGCCAAGATGATGGAACACAATGGAATGTTACGATCACAGATATTTCAACCCTCTTCTAGCCATGACCACCCTTCTAAAACCATCAACCTTGCTTCCCAAAGGATTACAAGTTCAGCAGATAAACAATCTCACCCTCTTCAAATTTACAGACGAATTGGGCGATCGCCTTCAAACCCTGCTGGACAAGAAAAAAGCAGATACGATGACTCCCGAAGAAGCCCTGGAGCTAGAAGCTATTGGAGAACTCGATGAGATATTTAGCTATATCAATGCCGTGATGGCTGCTAGAGCCAATGAGCATTCCTAAGGCTATGTATGAAGCAGTTCGACAACGTGCCCAGCACCGTTGTGAATACTGCCACTACTCTGAATTACTCAGCTCCGCTCCCCTTTCAATTGATCATATTCATCCTCAATCTCTTCAAGGTACTGATTCTCTGGATAACCTTGCTCTCGCCTGTCGTCGTTGTAATGAAAGACGCTACAACTTTACAACAGGTATTGACCCAGCTACAGGAAAACAGGTGCCTCTTTTCAATCCACGTCAGCAATCATGGTCAGAGCACTTTAGCTGGTCGTCTGATGCCCTACAAATCATTGGTAAAACAGCTACCGGACGAGCGACCTGTAATCGCCTTGATTTAAATGACGAACGGCGTTCAGACGCTTTTATTCAAAATGCTCGACGCCAATGGATAGTGGCTGGTCTTCATCCCCCCAACGACGATTCACGGTTTTAGCAAGCGATCGCCCATCCCCTACCTTTAGCAAACACCCTCCATCTGCAACGCATCCAACTGTTTTGGGCGATCGCTTTATTGGTAGCGTAGGGGGCGATACGTGCTATTTATGCTCTCTAGAGTACGCACAGGCAAAGCCTTTCATGTCGCGTAGCGAAACGCTGTATTGGTCGAGTAGAGGGCGATCGCTCCTCCAGATCCCAGGGTTCTTAGAATGCAGAGGTTTTGCCTGGTGTTGCTAACGGGAGAACCCTGGGATCTTAGGTTAAGGTAACGGGGTTGGGCGATCGCTCACTATTGAGGTGCATTTTGGGTTAACTGATGTTGGATCAGAGTCAACACTTTCGCTTCCCATTCTGGATCATCAGCAGCAATCCCCGAACCCGAACCCTGTTGGGCACGACGATCCATGTAGGCATGAAAAGCATCCAGATCATCGCGATTAGCAAGTAAATAACGCTTCAATTCTGCATCCGTCATCGTAGTGTAGTTAATCTGGTTCATGGTGCAATCATTCCATCAGGTTGAATTTCCAGTTCAATTTCCTCTTCTTATCCAGCTAAAATAAAGAGGTTAGCCGTGCGTTCATCTAGACGGACAATATGGATCGGATGAAACACAACATTTGTCAGCAGATGGCACAGGCGATAAAGAGTCCGTAATTGTTCACCAGTCGGACATTCCATGTTCAAATTATAGACGGTAGTAATGGGGTTGATTATACGCTGAAGCAGTCATACCATTTTGAATTCAGGATTTTGGTGATTGGTAGTGCGAAGGAGAACCGCCCACCCCTCAGTGGTAGCCTAGGGCGATACGTGCTATTTATGCTCTTTAGAGTACGCACAGGCAAAGCCTTTCATGTCGCGCAGCGAAACGCTTTAGTGATGGAGTAGGGAGCGATTAGCCGAAGGCTACGCGTTGCAAATGTCCTTGATAAATCAAAACCTTCTTGCCAGGATAGTCCATGACACAATAGATTAGACATCCACTCATTACATCGCCATGATAGCAACAGACTTATTCGCTCCTCTCAAGCAATTATCCCGTTCCGATAAGCTCAAGGTGATGCAATTCCTCATCACCGAATTAGCCAATGAAGAAGAGTCTGCCGTATCCCAGTCAGAAGAATCCAGACTGTCTGCCAATCACACCACACCCTCGGCTCTGGATTTGGCTGGAGATTTAGTCGGGTGCTTAGATAGTGGCTTAGGTGACTTATCCACGAATCCATCCTACATGGAAGGCTTTGGCACCTGATGCGATACCATTTCATCGTTGATACTGGCCCCCTTGTAGCTCTGCTAGATAAAAGTGATACCTGGCATCAATGGGCTGTTGCCCAATGGTCAAATGCAGAACCTCCTCTCTTAACCTGTAGTGCCGTTATTGCTGAGAGCTGTCATCTTTTGCAGCGTGTACATCATGGCAAAGAAACTGTTTTAGCCATGATATCCAGGGGAGTTATCCAGGTTGCTTTCGACATTAATCAAGAGAGCGAAGCGGTTCGTCAGTTGATTATGAAATATGCGTCCGTTCCCATGTCATTGGCCGATAGTTGTTTGGTACGCATGACGGAACAACACCCAAGCTATCAACTTTTGACCTTGGATAGTGATTTCCTGATTTACCGAAAGCATGGCAATCAAGCGATTCCATGTTTACGGCCATTAGGCTGATGATTGGGGTGATTAGCTTCGCCCTAATCATCAGCAAACACCCTCCATCTGCAACGCATCCAACTTTTTGGGCGATCGCTTTAGTGGTGCAGTAGGGGCGATCGCATCAGGCAGCCACAACAGGTTTAATATCTAAATGCTGATCGCAACAATCGTCCTACTAGACCAGAATGCTACAATCGCCCCTACACTTTCTGTATGATCGAAGAGTGTCAGTTCATAATCGGTCAGACAACTTATTAGAGGCATGTAGGCAATGACGGTTACCCTCTACAAATGGACGCTAGAGCAATACCATCGGGCGATCGCCACAGGGTTGTTTGATGATCAGCCCGTTGAGTTGTTGCGGGGAGATATTGTTTCCATGTCGCCAGAACGTGAACCCCATGCCTGCTACAGCAGTGACGGAGCAGAGTATCTTCGGCAACTGTTAGGAGGTCGTGCTGCTGTACGAGAAACGAAACCTATTACCTTACCCGACGATTCTGAGCCAATTCCTGATATTGCAGTCGTGCGATCGCCTCTGCGCCGCTACCTTGACCACCATCCTTACTCAGACGATATTTTTTGGTTGATTGAGTATTCTGACAGCAGTTTAGCTAAAGATTTAGGTGCAAAAAAGCGCGTCTACGCTGAAGCTGGAATTCGAGAGTATTGGGTCTCTGACTTAAAGAATCGTCAGCTTAGAGTCTTTCGAGATAGTGACCTTAGCGATTACCAGACACAACAGATATTGACAGCGGGAACAGTCTCCCCTTTGGTCTTTGAGGATGTCATCGTGGATGTGAAACAACTGTTTAGTTAGAAGTAGATTACGAAGAGAAGCAAGTCCTTAGGAATCCGTCTACGGGCGATGGTGTCAAGACTGAGCCCAGGAAATGATAATAGAGCATGCTCGTCGATTGACGGCAATGCGCGGCACCAGCGACGTTGATGTGGCGATCGCCTGGGAAACCGTCGAAGAATTGCAAACTGCGAAGGCTTGCCGAAACTTATCCACTGAAACAGCGTTTGACCGCTACTGCAACGCCAACCCCAGCGCACCTGAAAGTCGCATCTACGATTGTTAAGTAGATGGTTAAGTAAGTTAATCAAAACTCTTTCATTCTTGTTAGTGTCTCCAAAACTCCTCAAAGCGGCTCAGGGCAGGAACCCAGGTTCCCGCTTCTTTTTTGTTGACTGGAGCTTAACTACCAGTAACTCTGCGCTGCTGTAGGGGCAAGACATTGCCTTGCCCCTACTATTCTCTGGTTCCCTGACTCTGGCAGGGAACCGTTGCGAGAGCCTCTGGCTCCCGTTCAAATTGGAGCCAGAGGCTCTCGCGGGCATTCCCAGCGAGACGCTGGGGACAAGGAATAGTGACTAGAACTTAACTAACGGTAACTCTGCGCTACGGGTAGGGGCAAGGCATTGCCTTGCCCCTACGATTTATGGCGGTTATCCAATTAATCCAATTAATCCAATTAGTCCTGATTCCTGGCGTCTCGCTGGGAATCCTAGCGCAGAGGCTTTGCCTCCTGACTCAACGGAAGCCAGAGGCTCCAAAGCAGATTCCTGTTCCGAGAAAAAGAACCCGAGTTCAGGGAGGAGCCGACTCATTTAACCCGCTACACGACACTTAATTCTTGGAGTTGGCAGAACGTGCTAACGTGTTGCACACTATGCTGATGCACACTTAAAAGACTTGTCCAAGATGCCGCCATGCTTCAGACTCAGAATGATCAGGTTCACAAGGAGAACTCCATGAATTTGTCAGGCAAGACCATTCTTGTGGATGGGTTTAATCTGGAGCTGGAAAAAGGAACGGGCATTAAAACCTATGGGGTGAGTCTGGTTCAGGCATTGAACAAGCTCGGTGCAGACATTGATGTGCTGTTTAGCCGAGATGTGGCCCAGAGCAAAGATCCGTTGCTGGATGAAATTCTCTTTTTTGACACGGTGCCCGAAGACACCTATGCCGGGCGGGTGGGGCGGTTGAGGAAATACCGCGACTCTCTGGGCATTTTCTACAAGGCCATGCTCCGACGACCCTATCGCGCCAGTGCGCTGCCAACGAGCGATCGCGTCGTCAAAAAGCCTGTTCAGGGCAGCTTCGTCAGTTCCCTCGCGGACATCATCGACCTGCTTGAGTTTCACAACCTGCGGAATTGCTACAAGCAGGCCAACTCAATCTTCAAATATCTCAAGCAAGAAACCTACGTCACCCTTGAGAAGAAGATCGACATCTTCCACTCCACCTATCCGCTGCCGATGCAGATCAAGGGGGCGAAGAAAATCACCACGATTCACGACCTGATTCCTCTGCGACTGCCCTACACCACGTTGGACAAAAAGCCGTTTTACTATGAGCTGATCCGGCAATCTCTCAACGGGTCTGATGCGATCGCCACTGTCTCTGAGCATTCGCGCCAGGACATTCTCGACCTTTTTGATGTGAACCCTGACAAAGTGAAGGTCACCTATCAGCCCATTGCCCTCAAGCGGCTGAACGAAGATGAGGGCACCATCCAGCGGTTTCTGCGGAAATACAGGCTGGAGTACAAAAATTACATTCTGTTTGTGGGGGCGATCGAACCGAAGAAGAATGTGGGTCGGTTGATTGACGCCTATCTGGGGTTGGATACAGACGTTCCTCTGGTGATTGTGGGCAAGTTGGGATGGCTGTGGGCCGAGGAAGTTGGTCAGGTGGTGGAAGAATCTGGGCAGGCGAGTTGCAATGTCCGGCTGCTGAAATATGTGTCGAGCGAGGATCTTCGATATCTGTTTGCGGGAGCCACCTGTTTCACCTTTCCGTCTCTATACGAAGGCTTTGGGCTACCCGTATTGGAGGCGATGTCGTTTGGCTGTCCGGTGCTGAC